>CAYMKT010000047.1:8718-25585 GCA_964391065.1 uncultured Terrimonas sp.
TTTCCTTTAAACATTTCCAGCATCCTGTCTGTTACTACAAAGCCGCCCACTACGTTGACTGTACCCAGGATTACAGCCACAAAACCGAGCACCAGCGCGGGGTAATTATGATGTTCGGCGCTGCCCATAACAATAATGGCGCCGATGATTACTACGCCGTGAATAGCATTGGCGCCACTCATTAACGGCGTATGCAAAACCGCGGGTACAC
Source organism: uncultured Terrimonas sp. (assembly GCA_964391065.1). Lineage (GTDB taxonomy): Bacteria > Bacteroidota > Bacteroidia > Chitinophagales > Chitinophagaceae > Agriterribacter. The sequence goes on from CAYMKT010000047.1 coordinate 8,930, forward strand.
GGCCAATGACCTCTATCCCTACAAACACCATCAAAATAACGATATAAATCATTTGTTGATTCCGGGCAATAAAAGACAATATAGGCTCCATAGTTTTTAAATTAAACTTTTGATCCGTTCATTCACGATTTCGTGGTTGTGCACCACACAGGTTCCTTTTATAAGATCATCGTTGAAATCAAGGTTCAGTACCCCTTCTTTACTGATAAGAAGCGATAAAAAATTCAAAATATTTTTACCATACATTTTGCTGGCATCAAAAGGCATGGAAGAGGGCAACGAGGAATCGCCTACAATGATTACGCCATTGTATTTGACCGTCTCCGCGTTTTTTGTAAAAGGCGTATTGCCACCTGTTGCGGCAGCAATATCAACAATAACAGAACCATTGCGCATGGCATTGAGCATGGGTTCGGTAATGAGTAACGGGGATCGCTTACCCGGTATTTGTGCCGTAGTGATTACAATATCTGCCTTTGCAATATGTTCGGCAATTTTCTGCTCCTGCTTTTGCCGGTACGCTTCTGTTTGCTGCACGGCATAGCCCCCGGCCTTGCTTGCATCCGCAGCCCCTTCTACTTCAATAAATTTAGCGCCGAGACTCATTACTTCTTCCTTAACCGCCTGGCGGGTGTCGAATACTTCTACAACGGCGCCCAGCCTTTTTGCCGTGGCGATAGCCTGCAACCCGGCCACGCCCGCACCCAGTATAAGCACTTTTGCCGGAGGAATACTACCGGCGGCAGTCATGAACATGGGAAAATACCTGCCGTAATGTTGTGCAGCGGTAAGCACGGCCTTATAACCTGCTATATTGGCCTGGCTGCTCAGCACATCCATACTCTGCGCACGGGAAGTGCGGGGCAACATGTCCATGCTAAAAACAGTAATACCCGCTCCGGCGTATTGTTGCATGATATTACTATTATACAGGGGCTGCAAAATACCCAATACAATTGCCCCCTTTTTTATTTTGCCGATCTCAGCTTCGGCAGGTCCGTAAATGGAAAGAATAATATCGCACTGTGTAAGTAATTCATCTCTTGAACAGGCGTTGGCGCCTGCCTTAACATATACGCTGTCGGTGGAGAAGGCATTCACCCCGGCCCCATTTTCAAACCGTACTTCAACGTTTTTTTTTATTAGTGCCTGCACCTGTTCGGGTAATAAAGAAACCCTGTTTTCCCCTGTAGGTTCTTTCAATATTCCTGCGATCATGAAATGAATTTAAATATTTTAAGGGAATAAAGAAGGGTTTATCTAAAACCGGATGCTAAAATGCTGCTTTGTCTTGATATCTGGTGTAAAAAAAATAATCCCGATAAAAAAAAGGTCGATACTGCAAGTCACCGACGAATGTTGATGAATGCTTTGCCAGGCTTCTTCCATTTCCCTGCTCCAGTGAATATCGTCAAAAACCAATACAGAGGCAGGTTGAATATATGGCAACAGCCAGTTAAAATAACGCAGTGTAGGTTCCTTACGGTGGTTGCCGTCAACAAATGCAAAATCCACGCTCTTTATTTGTTGCAGCGCCGGTTGCAGCGTACGGTCAAAATTTCCTTCTGTCAGATGAATATTGCCGAGGTCTAATCTTTTAAAATGCTGTTTCGCTATTTCGGCTATCGTTTCCGCACCTTCAAATGTGAATACCCTGGCATCGGCATTGCCCGCGGCGAGGTATGCAGTGGTCATACCAAACGAAGTGCCCAATTCTACTATTGTTCGGGATTGGTAGTAATTAACCATCCTGAAAAGGAGTTGTGCATATTTGGGAGACTTCAATGACCACCGCGCTATATCTTTTATACGCCGGGATCGGGCAGGCATAACCGAAGATCCGGCGCCATAGTCCCGCACTTCGATATTGGCTTTATCATGCAATACATCATATCTCAGCGCCTCGATGATATCGTATACGGAAAATAACCGCTTATCATTCAAAACATGCTGAATAAAATCAAAAACAAAAGGCGAATGAATACCATGTCCTTTGCCACTACTGGCAGTAAGGTAATACTGAATATATTTTACAGTAAGTTGAATGCTATTATACATCTGGTTCAAAACTAATTTCGGCAGAAGGAAATACAAAATTTATGCTTTGCGAACCCAGGTTTGAAACGAATAAGGATAGGCATGCTTCTCATCTACCGGAAAATTCAGTTGGTATATCATTTCCCAATCGTTTTCATTAATGTTGGGGAAAAAGGCATCCCCCTCCAATACCGCATGAACACGGGTAATGTAAATTTTATGGGTAAACGGTAAAAACAAGTCATATATCTGGCCGCCACCGGCAATAAAAACTTCTTTACAATCCGTTTCAGCGGCTTTGGACAGAGCTTCTTCAATAGAACTTACTACCCATACGTTGTCGCGGGCTATACCATGATCCTTTTGGCGGGTGATGACGATATTATAACGGCCGGGCAATGGTTCTCCCGCCATGGAGAGATATGTTTTCCGGCCCATAATCACGGGCATGCCCCAGGTGGTATTCTTAAAAAACTTCAAATCGTTGGGCAAATGCCAAAGCAACCGGTTGTTTTTTCCAATCGCATTATTTTCGGAGGCAGCAACGATGAGAGAAATAATCATATCTGTTTAAATTCAAAATAAAAATGCAAACCCGAAATCCGAAGGAAAGCACCCAAATAACAAGATACAAGTTCCAAACAAAATACAAATCCAGCATGTCGAAATCCGAAGAAAAAAACAAGGAACAAATAACAAATAAACTACAAACCGCAAACTATAAACTCACCTCAAATCTCATACCGCCACCGGCGCTTTAATGGCAGGATGATGCTGGTACTGCTCAAGGGTAAAATCTTCGAAACGGAAATCGAAAATATTTTTTACTTCCGGATTTAATTTCATCACCGGTAAAGGATAAGGCGTTCGTGATAATTGCAACTGCGCCTGCTCAATATGATTATTATACAAATGCACGTCGCCAAACGTGTGCACAAATTCGCCCGGGGCAAGATCGCACACCTGGGCAATCATCATCGTGAGCAAAGCATAAGAAGCGATATTAAAGGGTACGCCCAGGAACACGTCTGCGGAACGTTGATATAACTGGCATGAAAGTGCAGGCTTTCCTCCCTCTTTTGGCTGCGCCACGTAAAACTGGAACATATTATGGCAGGGCATCAGTGCCATTTTGGGCAAATCGGCTACGTTCCATGCGCTTATGATAAGCCGCCTGCTGTCGGGATTGGTTTTAATCTGGTTAACCAGTTCTGTTACCTGGTCAATCGTTTGCCCGTTGGCGCCTTCCCAACTGCGCCACTGCTTGCCATATACGGGTCCCAGTTCGCCGTTGCTGTCGGCCCATTCATTCCAGATATTTACATGATGCTCATTAAGATATTTGATATTGGTATCTCCCTTTAAAAACCATAGTAACTCGTATATGATACTCTTCAGATGTAATTTTTTTGTGGTAACCAATGGAAACCCTTCTTTTAAATCAAAACGCATCTGGTACCCAAAACAACTGATGGTGCCGGTGCCCGTACGGTCGTGTTTCTGCACACCGCGATCCATAATATGCTGAAGTAATTGAAGATATTGCTGCATGGCTGCAAGTTACGCCAAAAGGTTTAAGCCGAACGGGGAAAGAGCGGTAGCAATAGCTAAAGGCAAAAATTGTGGATTGCAGGTGGATATTCGATCCCGGAGCTTTATTAAACCGGGGAAGATTATTTTTTGGCGGATTTTTCCAGTCATTCCCGTACGTTATTAATTAATCATTGATCTTTACAGCAACGGGGTAACGCCCGCTAAAGTTAATCAGTAATATTATTGAAGCAATAGCCACAAAATGAAAAAACTTTTATTATTTCCCGTTGTCCTTTTTTTATGGGTATCAAACGCATGTATGCATACTAAAAAAACCACGGCTTCTCAGGCATCTTTTGCAAAAAACGTAGTAGTAGCTCACCGGGGGGCGTGGAAAAAAAACAAACTGCCCGAAAATTCTATCGCATCGCTCAAAGAAGCCATCCGTTTGGGCTGTGCGGGGTCTGAATTTGATGTATATCTTACTGCAGATGATTCACTCGTGATTAACCACGACGCCGATTACGCCGGACGCTCCATCGAAAAAAACACCTACAGCGAATTAGCAAAAACAACTCTTTCAAATGGCGAAATGCTGCCCACTTTACACCATTACCTGCAAACGGGCATGCAGCAGAATAAAACCATGCTCGTACTCGAAATAAAACCCTCTGCCATAAGCAGGGAAAGGGGGCAATATGTTGCACAAAAAGTAGTGGAAATGGTGAAACATTTAAAAGCCGAACCCTGGATCATGTACATCAGCTTCGATTACCATATCCTTACCAGGGTGCTCGAGTTAGAACCCGGCGCCAAAACCGCTTATCTCTCTGGCGACAAAACCCCTGCCCAACTGGTTGCCGACAAGATTTGGGGCGCCGACTATCACTACGATATTTTCAAGAAAAACAGCAATTGGATTGCAGAGGCACAACAGATCAAACTGAATTTGAACGCCTGGACTGTCAACAAGGAAGCAGATATGCAATGGTTTATCAGTAACAACTTTGACTACATTACTACCAATGAACCGGAATTATTGTTCGATTTGATAAATAAAGCCGGCAAGTAGCTACCCGCCCGCGCCAACCATGCTCATCATGCTGTTATGACCAAATGAAAGACAATATCCCGGGGTATTTCAGAAGAGCATTGTTTTTATAATGGTTTTATACCCAGGGTATTTACCTGCTTCCAAAAGCATAACGTGCAGATATGCCAAAAGTAGACGCATTAAAAGAATCGTAATAATCGGGCCGGGTAAAAAATATGGTGGGTCGTAGATCTGCCGACAAGTTTAAGCCCATATTTGGAAATTTATAGTCTATTCCGCCCGTAGGAAAAAAACCAAAACCGAAGCCTTCATAGACGCTTTCGTCAGAAAAGGCATTAAATCCTGTCAATCCCCCGCCAATATACCATCTTAATCCTTCCACCGGAATATTAAAATGGTGTTGGTAGCCCGCAGAAAAAGAAACGCTGAAAGGGCGATATTCATCGTTGGTGTAATGGTATGATTTGGAACCGCCGCCAACGTTGAATTCCAACGCTCCTGCTTCACTAATAAAGGTTTTGAAGGAAAAAGCAACTATATCGTAATACGATGCGGGAGCCAGGCGACCCCCAATAGCGCTTTTATAATCCGTTTGCGAAAAACAAAAGGTATTAAAGCCAATTGCCATAAGGGCAAGCATCATCCATTTTTTTGTCATAAGAAACATTAATTTATGAGAGCGAAGATAACAAGGTAAAGAACATCATCCATCCTATGCAGGCTTAGCAATACTTTTTAATCACATATTAACAAATACCCAAAGCCTCACCGGGTTGCCTGTGAAGTGGGTGCATTCCAAATTGTAGCACCACTTTTCCCTCGCCGCTGCGCGGAGAGGGAATAAAAAGGGGGAGGGCAACTAAATATGCAGCAGCAATTTGGAATGCACCCTGTGAAGCTGTATGCTTTTGAAAAATATTATCTTACTATATTTGTCACCCGTATGGTAATTGCAAAAGGAACTGGGTCACTACGATGTGCATTAATGTTACTCCTGTTATGTTCAGTGTATTTTGCGGGAGCTCAAATCCATTCAGAACAGTTTGACCGTTCCCGCTTTTATGCTGCATTTGCCACAGAAGATACCAATACGATTAATCAACAACTCAATATTATTAACAATGCTGCTCCGGAAGGGAAAACTGCCTTTGAGGGTGCGCTGAGAATGAAAAAAGCAGGACTACTCAAAGGATCTTCCGCCAAACTGAAAGAATTTAAAACGGGCAGAGAAAAACTGGAGGATATGATAACAGGGCAACCGCAAAACGCAGAATTCAGGTTTTTGCGGCTGATGATACAGGAAAAGGCGCCTAAAATATTGGGTTATAATAAGGAACTGAAAGCAGACCATACACACCTTATTGAACATTTCAGCACCATGCCACAGGCTACGCAAAAAGCAGTGATCAATTATAGTAAAGCATCAAAGGTTTTATCACCTTCAGATTTCTAACTTGGAGAAAGAATGAGCAAAAAAATTTTAGCGATCTATTTTACACAATCCGGACAATTGGGCGACATCATCGATCATTTTACAAAACCGTTTGAGCAAACTCCCGATGTTTCGATAGAAAAAATACGCATCCATCCCGCAAAAAAATTCCCTTTCCCCTGGACCACTCCTTCTTTTTTTAACGTAATGCCGGAAAGTGTGGATGGTGTGCCAACATCCCTGCAGCCTTTTACATGTGGGGAAAAACAATACGATTTGATCGTTCTTGGTTACCAGCCCTGGTTTTTATCTCCCAGCATTCCGGCAAGCTCATTGTTGCAGCACCCAACCTTTAAAGCCCTGCTGAAAAATACCCCCGTAGTTACAATAAGCGGATGCAGGAATATGTGGATTAATGCACAGGAGAAAATAAAGAAAAGACTACAGGAAGCAGGAGCCAGCCTGGTGGGAAATATTGCGCTGGTAGATAAGCATCATAATTATGCCAGCCTCGTTACCATTTTCTACTGGATGCTCACCGGAAAAAAAGACAGGAAGTGGGGAATCTTTCCTAAGCCCGGTGTGTCGGAGCATGATGTTGCGAATTCCGTTATATTTGGAGAAACCGTAAAAGCCCATTTACTGACAAATGATTTAGCTAAGTTGCAGCCAGAACTGGTAAAGCAGGGAGCTGTGCACATTAAATACAGTTTAATGTTTATTGAGCGGAAAGCAGGCCGTATATTCTCTATCTGGACAAAAATCATTAATAAGAGTAAAAGGAGAAATACACTGCTGGTGGTATTTAAATATTATCTTTTAATTGCACTATGTGTTGCGGCGCCTATCATATTATTGGTTGATGCTGTATTTTTTAAACCCTTCCTGGGTAAGCGTATAAAAAAACAAAAAGAATATTATGCGGGGGTTGCGCTGAAATGAATGGTTTGACCACGATGGCTGAACATTGTATTTGATAATATTATATTTTTGAATTCTATACTTGAAGAAAATGGCATTGAAAGAAGTTTATATTATTAAAACATCAAGTTTTTTTCCTAACGACCCGGTGTCTAACGATGAAATGGAAGAATACCTGGGCTATATCAATGATAAACCGTCGAAATCCAAGCGTATTGTTTTACGCAACAATGGCATTACGAACAGGTACTATGCTCTGAAAAAAGGAGGAAGCGTTACCCACACCAACGCACAGATGACGGCGCAGGCCGTGAAGCGTTTATATAATGGACAGCCGGAAGATATCGGTTCTGTTGAATTGCTATCCTGCGGCACGTCTTCCCCGGATCAAATGATGCCTTCGCATGGTGTAATGGTGCACGGATGGTTGCCCGGCACAAAGGCCATAGAAGTAGTGTCGCCGGCGGGTGTATGTTGCGCAGGTATGCACGCGCTTAAATACGCTTTTATGGCGATCAAAATCGGGGATGTGCATACGGCTATCGCAACAGGATCAGAAAGATTCTCCGTTTCGCTCCGCTCCGAGCAATTCGAAGATGAAGTGCAAAAGCTGATAGAACTGGAGGAAAATCCTTATATCAGCTTTGAAAAAGATTTTTTACGTTGGATGTTGTCCGATGGCGCATCAGCCGTATTAATAAGCGATAAGAAGAATGAAAACGGAATAAGTCTCCGCATCGATTGGCTGGATGGTGTTTCTTATGCCCAGGAAATGGAAGCCTGCATGTATATGGGAAGCGGGAAAATGGAAGATGGAACACTCAAAAGCTATCATGAATATACCGCCCATGAATTACACGAACAGTCTATTTTAAGCATAAAACAGGATGTAAAGTTATTGAGTGAACATATTATACCACTTGGTGGAATTAAACTGAAAGCGTTGTTTCAAACCAGGGGAATCAATCCTGCGGACATCAACTATTTTCTCCCTCATATGTCGAGCAGTTTTTTTAAAAGCAAAATCCACGATTGGCTCGAGGCAAACAACATCAGCATTCCTTACGAAAAATGGTTTGTTAACCTCACCACCGTTGGCAACGTGGGCGCTGCATCTGTGTACATGATGGTGGATGAACTTTTTAAAAGCGGGAAATTAAAAACAGGTGATAAAATCCTCATCATGGTGCCCGAAAGTTCAAGGTTCTCTTATATGTTTGGAATGCTTACTGTTTGCTGATGGGTTACATTACTTCCCCCAACGGATGAATATCTCTTTTCGCATTACAAAATACATCTGCCATGAAAAAAGAGGAAATACCCCAGGATCCCGGCGCACTGGGCAGGGTGACAAAAGAAGTGTCGTATGTTGTAGATGATACCGGCAAATATACCACCGGGCTGAGCACCGGCTGGGATATAAAAATAAAAGCCCTAGATGTTGCCTGGAACGACATTGAAAAAAAAGTTGCCGAAGCCAGGCAAAAAGTATTGAATAATGAAGCGAGCCCCCTATTGTATTTTATGGAACTGAAGCTGATGGATATGCAGATTGTATCGGCTTATACCGGGTTTTGGAAATGGCAGATCAAACGCCATTTGCATCCCCGGATATTTAAAAAGCTCCCGGATAAAAAATTGCAGAAATATGCTGCCGCTTTTGATATAACAGTCGAAGAATTAAAAAATGTGAACCTGAATGAAACCGGAATTTAAGCATTTACAGGCAGCGCATTGCGAAAACGGGGTAACCACCAGTTTGCTGCAGCACAATGGCGTGCAGCAAATGACGGAGCCGCTGGCTTTTGGAATCGGCTCAGGTTTGTTTTTTATTTACATCCCTTTTATGAAAGTAAACGATGGTCCGGCCATCTCTTTCAGAACGATGCCCGGGATGATTTTTAAGCGCACCTGCAAGGCATTGGATATCCCCATAAAAAGAGTAAAATTTTCATCCAAAAAAAATGCGCAACAGGCGCTCGACGACCGGTTAATGGCAGGCCAGCCCGCTGCCTGCCAGGTAGGCGTATATTACCTGCCTTATTTCCCCAAAGAATATCGATTTCACTTTAATGCCCACAATTTAATTGTAGTGGGAAAAGAAAACGGTCAATACCTTGTTAGCGATCCCATTATGGAAAACATTACCCGCATGACAGAATATGAACTGGAAAGGGTGAGGTTTGCACGGGGACCGCTTGCTCCGCGCGGACAATTGTATTTTCCAAAAGAAACAAAAGTGGTTACCGATGAACAGATAAAAAAAGCCATCATTACCGGCATTCAAAGAAATGTGCGGCATATGTTATACGCGCCTGGTAATATCGCAGGTATTAAAGGCATCAGGTATACCGCAAAAAAAATAAAAAAATGGCGCGACACGCTGGGACTTGAAAAATCGCGCAGCTACCTGGCACAGTTGGTACGGATGCAGGAAGAAATAGGAACCGGAGGCGGTGGTTTTCGCTTTATATACGGGGCTTTTTTGCAGCAGGCCTATGCATATCACCCGGTGGAGGAACTCATGGATATTTCAAAAGAATTTACAAAGTCCGGCGATCTCTGGAGAGACGCTGCTATACAGGCATCCGGAATTTACAAAGGGCGCCTCACCACCCAGGGCGATTACAACACCATGGGCGACCTGCTGCTTGATATTGCAGCGCTCGAAAAGCAAACCTTTCAGGCATTGGGAGCAACCGTTAAAAAAATGGGGTAATGCAGTTGTTCGCATCCCCATTTTGGCGGCTACCGCAATTCCTTCCCGGCGAATTTCAATTTCAAGTTTGTTTGCACACGTTTCAGTTATCTACCGGTTTGGTTTTGTTGATACCCTATCTTTGATTCAATGAGCGATGCGATTACGATACAAAACCTCGGCTTTGAGTACAAAGGCAATCCCCGTAAAGCCATCCGGGAACTCAGTTTACAGATTGACCAGGGAGACCGGTTTGGTATTTTTGGACCAAATGGCGCCGGCAAAACCACGCTCATGAACCTCATGACCGGCTTGTTGCCCTATACTTCAGGCTCCATTCAACTACTGGGACATGAGGTGCGGACGCATAAAAAAGTCATTCATACCTTATTTGGCTTTGTTCCCCAGGACTTCTCCTTTTACCATGAATTAAGTCCTGTAGAAAATATGGAATTCTTCGGCGCCTGGGCAGGACTTTCCAAACTGCACATTAAACATAAAATAGAGGAGTTATTAACCATCCTGGCTTTGAACGAGTCGCGGAATAAACCCGTGAATAAATTTTCCGGCGGCATGAAACGCAGGGTAAACCTGGCCATTGCCGTTATGCATGAACCTTCTATATTATTTTTGGACGAACCGACCGTTGGAGTGGATGTGCAAACGCGCCATGCCATAGTTGAGTACCTGAAGGAATTGAATGCAAAAGGCACTACGCTGGTTTATACGTCGCACCAGTTAAAGGAAGCAGAGGATCTGTGCAACAGAGTGGCGCTGATAGATGAAGGTAAAATTATCGCGAGCAATACACTGGATGCACTAATAGCAGAATATGATGAAGATGGGTTAGAGGGATTGTTTCTTAATCTTACCGGAAGATCGTACAGGGATTGAAGAAACGGTTTGAAATCTTAAATTTTAAATCTCAAATTTGCAATGTTCAAACTCTGGTCAACCATATTAAAGGATTACAGAATATTAATGCGCGACAAGGTAGGGCTCACATTAATGTTTGTGATGCCTATTATTTTGGCCATTGTAATTGCATCGGTACAAAACAGCACTTTTGAACTGGTAAACGAAAACAAGGTTCCTGTTTTACTGTACAATACCAGCCAGGGCGAACCTGCCCAGGAACTGGAACTTGCCTTAACCAGGGTAGGTATGTTCCACATCAAAAAGATGGCTGATATTCAAGATGAAGAAGATCTCAAAAGCAGGATCAATACAAAAGATGCACTACTCGCTATCGTTATCCCCGGAAATTACTCGGAATCGGTTTTAAAAAAAGCAAAGAATATAGCAGAGGAAGCGCTGAAAAACGCAGCAATTGAGGATGGCGGTGTTTTCAATGAAGCTGTTGACGAAACGCCTGTAAAATTATATTATCACCCGGTGCTGCAGCAATCTTTTCGTAAAAGCATTGATGGCGTGCTGCAAAGCACGTTGCAGCTTATCCAGAGCAGGTACATTGTAAAAAACGTATATTTTGCGATTAATGAGGAAAACATTCCCGATAGCCTCGAAAAGCAGATTGTTAGCAATACCACACCAGTAGCCGATATCCCGGTTTCCCGTAACGACAGCCGGCAAATACCGAACGCCACACAACATAATATTCCGGCCTGGACGATTTTTGCTATGTTCTTTGTTGTCATATCACTGGGCACAAGCGTGGTGCGTGAAAAATTAAACGGCAGCATCATCAGGCTGCGCACTTTGCCCACCCATTTCGGGCTGGCGATTGTTTCAAAGCAAATTACATACGTTGTAGTTACGATGCTGCAGGCCGCTGTAATATTCTCCATTGGTATATGGCTTTTTCCCACGTTAGGGTTACCCGCACTCAACTTGCCCGATGATAAAACAGCCTTGTTTTTAGTAACTTTTATTTGTGGCTGTTGTGCCGCAAGCTTCGCTATTTGCATTGGCGTTTTTGCCAATACACAGGAGCAGGCCAACGGATTCGGGGCAGTATCGGTTGTGTTACTGGCCGCTGTGGGTGGCTTGCTGGTGCCTTCGTTTGTCATGCCTTCCTCCTTTCAGTTTATCATGCGTTTATCGCCGCTGCATTGGTGTCTTGAAGCTTATTACGGATTGTTTTTGGAAGGTGGAAAACTGAAGGATATTGTAATGAATGTCATCCCGTTATTGGTTATTACAGTATTATTGCAGATAATTGCATTTTATGGCTTAAAACGAAAAAGCCTGATCTGAAAATTTTGCTAATGGAAAAAGAACAATTGAAGCAACAGCTTAAACAACAAATCGTTCAGTTCTTAAATCTCACCACGGTAAAACCGGAAGATATAAAAGACGATGAACCGTTATTTGGTGAAGGGCTTGGGCTTGACTCCATTGATTCCATTGAACTGATTGTATTACTTTCACGCGAATACGGCATTACCATCCAGGACCCCAAAGAAGGCCGCAAAATACTGGTAGACATTAATACCATGGTTGATTACATTTTGCTGCACAAAACCACTTAAATTTTTTGCATTGAGCAGGGTGTTTGTTACAGGAGTAGGAGTCATCAGCGCTATTGGTGATACTGCGCAAAAAAACCGGCAGGCACTGATCAATAAACAAACTGGCATTTCCAGCTTAACTTTATTTGACACCAAATATGCGGGACTGCGGCCTTGCGGAGAAATCAAAACCCCAACCGCGGATTTTAAAAACAACCTGCATGCGCATGAAAAAGGGGTAACCCGTAGTTCACTTCTTGCTTTGCATGCTTTTAAAGAGGCCATTTCCGACGCATCGCTTTCAGCGATCAAACTTTCATCCACCCATACCGCTTTAATTGGCGCCAGCACAGTTGGCGGAATGTGCCTCACCGATGAATTATACCACGATGCCAACAAAACAGATAACGGATCGGAATATGTGACCGCCTACGATAACGCTTCGGTGAATTTGTATCTCCAGTCGCGTTATGGTATCGGAGGCATTGTGAATACCATTAATACAGCATGCTCTTCCTCATCCAACGCTATCATGTATGGCGCCAGGCTATTAAAAAACGGGCTGGCAAAAACAGTAATTGCGGGAGGGACTGACGCGCTTGCCAAATTTACCATCAATGGTTTTAACGCATTGCATATCCTTTCTCCCGAAATATGCACGCCGTTCGACAGAGACAGGAAAGGTTTGAATCTCGGCGAAGCCGCTGCATTTGTGGTATTGGAGAAGGAAGAAGATGTTGGCGGGAAAAAAGTATATGCCGAACTAACCGGTTATGGCAACAGCAATGATGCTTTTCACCCCTCTTCTTTATCGGAAGAAGGCGACGGGCCGTATTTAAGTATGCAGCAGGCATTGAAACAGGCAGACTTACAACCATCGCAGATCAGCTTTATTAATGCTCATGGCACCGCTACCGAAAACAACGACGCAGTAGAAAGCCAGGCGTTGATCCGCCTGTTTGAAACACCACCGCCCTTTGCTTCGTCTAAAGCCAATACTGGTCATACCCTTGGAGCGGCGGGTGCTGTGGAAGCAGTGTTTAGTATGCTAAGTCTTTTTCACCAGGAGATATACCCCGGGTTGCAATTCAAGCATGCTATTACAACGACAGGATTGCGGCCTGAAACGGATTTCCGGCGGGCCCCGTTACAGCACGTGATGTCTAATTCATTCGGTTTTGGAGGCAATTGCACTTCGTTGATTTTTTCCAAAGCATGAAGGAATTTGAAATGTAGAATTTTACGCCATGTATATTCATCAATACAGTTCCATATCACCACAGGATAGCTTTGAACAGGTTGATCTGGAAACCCTGTACGAAAGCATTGATAATAAACTAAAGGCACGGGAACCGGTATATGATGGCATTCCTCCCGGCATCTTACGCAGAATGGGTAAAGCTGTACGAATAGGCATAGGAACTGCTCTTCCCATACTAAAAAATCAACCCGCAATTAACGGTATCATCGTCGGCACAGGAAAAGGAGGAATGGAAGACTGCATCCTGTTCCTCAACCAGATTATACACTATGAAGAAGGGATGCTTACGCCCGGCAATTTCGTGCAGAGCACGTCCAATGCCATAGCGGCGCAACTGGGGTTGATACACAAAAATAAAAGCTACAATATTACGCATGTACACCGCGGACTCGCTTTTGAAAATGCATTGATTGATGCCATGATGATGCTCAGGGAAAACCCGGGAAGCCATCTTTTAGTGGGTGGGGTAGATGAAATTTCTGGCTACAATTATAACATAGAACTTTTGGCCGGGAGTTATAAAAGCGAGACAGTTTCAAATACAGCACTTTACGCCAGCCTGTCGGCAGGCGCCCTTGCCGGTGAAGGTGCAGCGATGTTTCTGGTGAGTGATCGCCCCGAAAATGCCGTTGGAAAGATAAATGCTATCCAAACCCTGCATACAACAGATCAAAGCGCAGTAAAAACGGCACTGCAACAATTCATCAACGAAAATGTACCTAAGGGCGGGCACACAGATATGTTTATGAGCGGTGAAAACGGCGACGGGCGTTTATTAAAGTACTATGACGCGGCAGAATCATTGTTTCATGAACAAACAACGGTTGCCCGTTTCAAACATATGTGCGGCGAATACCCTACCGCTTCGGCTTTTGCATTATGGTTAGCGTGCGGTAAACAACCATTGCCGCGGCATATATTCAAAAGGCGTATTAACGATTCCGGCATAAGGAACATCATTATCTATAATACTTACAAAGGCCTGCAGCATGGCTTCGTACATCTTGTTGTATAATAAGTCCATACGGGAAGCCGAAAACTTTAATGCATAAGAACAATCGCAGGTATGATACCACCTTCGGCCGCTGGCGGTATTGTTCGACCAAGCCTTTCGCTGCACTTCGTTGGCAAAAGGCAGTCTCACGAATAAAAAACATGTACAATTTCAATCAGCAGTACGATTTTTTCAGGAAAATAATTTATTCTTGCAAAAATCGTACTTATGAGAAACATGTTAACCCTATGCCTTTTATTTTTTGTATGCGCCATAGCCAACGCACAATTCAAAACCATTGCGGAGGGCGCAGTTTTTGAAGAACCGGAAGAAGGTTTCGCAAAAATTCTTCAGATGAAAAATGGTAATACCATTTTTATTCACGTTACTCCCAAAAAAGAAATTTATACGCAGGTTTACGATGCAGCCCACAAAAAAAAGGCCGAGCGCAGTTTTTTAGCTGGCTACGAAAAAGACAACGTACATGTAGAAGGCGCATTTGAAATTAACGGCGATGCGGTTTTAATAATAAGAACCGCCGACCATCATGTTCCGCGCCTGCACAGGATTATTATTAATGGGAATACCGGGGTGCTGAAAAATGAAAAACAACTGGCCGAATTAAGCAAAGTAACTATGAAACAAGGATATGCCGCCGTATTTGGAGGTGTGCCCGGCCCTAATTTTTATGTAAGAAAAGATCCCAACAGTAACAACTATGCCCTGGCGATCCTCAACAGCTTTGAATCCGATAGAAATAAAAGGATTGAAGTGGTGTTCTACGGCGGCGACCATAAAGAGCTTAGCCGGGCTTTTTACCATTCTCCCGATAATAAATTCAAATACATGACCTACGCCGACATGGTGGTGCTTGGTGATGAGAAAGTGAGCATACTGGCTTACGGATATAATACTGCCGCAAGCGGAGGCAAAGAAAGCGCATTGTTGCTGGCCAACCTCGAAAAAGGATCAAAAGCAGTGACCATGACCGAACTGGAATTTGCTAAAGATCTGGCCGCAAAAGAAAGAAGGCCCTGGTTCTTTAACCTGGCTTCGGAATCAGCAACCTACGGCATTACCAGGTATAACCCTGTAACAAAAAAAATAATGCTGCTTACATCAGCAAAAGCGAAAAAGGAAAAGGCATTCACCTCTTACCTGGCAATTATTGATCCTGTTAACAATACGGTCGATTATACGCAAACTGTTTACCCGCAGCAAGCCAGCGAAAAGAGTGTTGAACTTTTTGGAAAGAAATCAGAATATGACGGGATGCCTCAAAATCTTTTCATCAATAATGATGGAACCTTCTCAATAATATATGAAGACATAAGTTCCACCATGCGCCAAAGCTCTATGAGCCTGGCAACATCCATTACCTCCAATCTTGGGAATATAGCCGTTTCCAAATTTGATGTGCAGGGAAAAGAAACGGGCAGTTTATTGATTCCAAAAGATCAGGTGATATCCAATGCAACACTTCTTCCCTACTACCATTCCGACCGGGAAGGCTCCGCACAATTACTGATTAAGGGAAATCAGTTTAAGTCGTTTGCCTATTTAGATGGGCTCTCAAAATCCTATATTCTCTTTAACGATGTACAATCTAACACGGAGAGTGTAAATAAAGGAAAATTAACAACCATACAAGGCGTGAGCGACTGCGATGGATTTTACTACGATATCTCCGGAAATGATGTATTCCCCGGAAGAAAATTAGTGTTTGGAACCCCTGAACGCAAAAAAGATCATAACCTGGCATTATTCGCTATTTCCGACTACGACCGGAGCAATAACCTGTATGTAACACTTAAGCTGGAAAAAGAGGGACGAGACAAGGGTGTACGTTTGGTATGGTTGCAGCCGCAATAGACCGCATCAATTCATAATAAATGTTTAGGATTCATTTTCCGCAGCGTCTGCTGCGTATAGCCTTGTGTGTTAGCAAGGCGACTCTGGGGAAATGTAAACGGTACGCCAGCATCGGTTGAGTTGTATAAAAATAGTAAGCTGCTGTCCATATGTCTACGACTATGAACTACGAACAGTAACAATGTTGTTTTTCCGGCAGATGTAGATTTGACAAAACAGAGGCAATGATTACCTCCCGCAGAGTCCGGCCAACACACAAGGCCGGGAGTTGAGACGCGGAGAACATAAAAGGATTTAACCGCCATTGCGATCCGCCACGGCGAATTTAACCGTCATTGCGATCCGCCGCGGCGGAGAAGCACTCCGCGTAAGCGGTGCATTGA
>CAYMKT010000048.1:0-6378 GCA_964391065.1 uncultured Terrimonas sp.
ATACCTATACGATTCGATAACTGTTGCAATTCTTCGTATGGAATGCTATTGCTGCTTAGTTTATGATGAACGTCTTTTTTTTCGTGTTCCAACTCCCTTATCTCTTTCTCAAGTAATTCCAGTTCCCGCTTTTCTTTATAGGAAGCCTTTCTTTTTTCGGGATGGGAAGGCTGATGTGCTATCTCTTTCGGTTTGCCTGCTGCATCCTCCGGGCTATCTTCGGATTCCTGTTCTTTTTTCCATAGCCTGTATTGTGTGTAGTTTCCCGGAAAATCTTTTATTCGGCCATGTCCTTCAAATACGAACAAATGGTCCGTAAGCCTGTCCATGAAATAGCGATCGTGCGAAACTATCAACAGGCAGCCCTTGAATTCGCTTAAAAAGTTTTCGAGTACCCCTAATGTTGGAAGGTCAAGATCATTGGTAGGTTCATCTAAAATGAGGAAATTGGGGTTACGGAACAGTATTGAAAGCAGCAATAACCGTTTTTTTTCGCCCCCGCTTAATTTTGATATAAAGGTGTATTGCTGATCGGGATCAAAAAGAAAAAGCTGTAAAAACTGCGCTGCGCTTAGCGAGCCCCCATTTGCCAATGGAAAATTTTCAGCGATATTTTTTACATATTCAATTACCCGTACATCGTCTTTTATTTCTAATCCCTGTTGAGAGTAATATCCAAAAATAATCGTTTCGCCAATATTGACCTTGCCGCTGTCTGCTTTTTCAAGCCCTTGCAAAATATTCAGGAAAGTGGATTTACCTGCTCCATTTTTACCCACAACTCCAATACGTTCGCCTTTTGCAAACGTATAATCGAAACCTTTCAGGATCGTGTTAATCCCGTAGGATTTATATACTTTCTTTAACTCCGCTATCTTACCCCCCATCCGGTTCATTTTTACCTCAAGCTGCACCTTGCTATCGATCAGTTTTTGTTTGGCTTTCTTTTCCACATCGTCAAATGCATCAATGCGGCTTTTTGATTTGGTTGTTCTGGCTTTGGGTTGCTTTCTTATCCATTCCAGTTCTTTGCGGTAAAGATTTTTGGCTTTATCAATACTCGATGCTTCCTGGTCTAACCTCGCCGCTTTTTTTTCGATGTAGTTTTCATAATCACCCTTGTAAACGTGCATGTCGCTTCCGTTCATCTCCCAAATCTCGTTGCACACAGCATCCAAAAAATAACGGTCGTGTGTAACCAGCAGGAGGGTTACTTTTTCCTGGTTCAGGTAGTGCTCCAGCCACTCCACCGTTTCAATGTCCAGGTGATTGGTGGGTTCGTCCATAATGAGCAGCACATGCTTATGTTCGAAGCCGATATCAATTAATGTTCTTGCGAGCGCTACCCGTTTGCGCTGACCTCCCGAAAGTGTCCCCGCCATTTGATGAAACTGGTGGATGTTAAGTTTGCCCAGGATCTGTTTCACCTTGCTGTCGAAGTCCCACGCATTCAGTTCATCCATTTTAATAATAGCTTCGCCTAATAGTGTTTCGTCAGCACTGTCACTTGCGGCCTCATATGCTTTGATGGCATTGATGACGGGGTGGTTATGATGAAAGATGTTGTCGAGCACCGACAGGTCGTCGATAAATTCCGGCTCTTGTTCAAATAATGCAACCGTTACGTCTTTGTGCACCCATAACTTTCCTTCTTCAGGGGTTTCCTTACCGGCTATAATTTTAAGTAAAGTGGATTTTCCCGACCCGTTGCGGGCCACTAAAGCTATTTTGTCGCCTTCTTCAATATGAAAAGCAATATTTTTAAAGAGCGGTTTTACTCCGTAAGATTTTCCTAATCCTTCAGCAGAAACATAATGCATGCGGCAAAGATAGATAAGAGTTACAGAGAATGCGCAGCTTGGATTTCCGCTTCAGTAATTAAATGTTTCGGTTTGCATTGCTAACACCATTCACCACGTTTCTCAACCCGCCGTTGATGAACGTTTTAATATTTTCAACGGTCTCTTTTAAAAGCCTTTCCCGCGCTTCTTTTGTAGCCCATGCAATATGTGGCGTTATAATACAATTGGGAGCGTTTATTAGTGGATTGGGCAGGGAGGGTGGCTCCAGCGACAGCACATCAAGGGCAGCGCCTGCAATTTGATTTGATTGCAGCGCAGCAGCCAGGTCGGCTTCATGTATTAAAGCTCCCCGTGCAGTATTAATGAGATATGCGGTGGGTTTCATCAGTTTCAACAGGCTATTGTTTACCATTTGTCTTGTAGCTTCCGTTAGCGGACAATGCAGGCTGATAAAATCTGCTTTTTTAAAACAATCTTCTTTGCCGGCAAACGCTATACCAGGTATATTGTAGTGTTCGGGATTTCGCACGTTGGCAATAATGTTCATCCCAAAAGCCAGTCCAATCCGGGTTACTGCAGCGCCAATTTGGCCCAAACCAATGAGCCCAAGCGTTTTTCCCTGCAGTTCAAACAGTCCTTCGTGACCAAAACAAAAATCCTTGCTCTTTGCCCATTCCCCATAGTGAACGGCATCCGATCGTATGCGAACGCCATAAGTTAATTCAAGAATAAGCGCCCAGGTTAGCTGGGCAACAGATGCTGTGCTATAGCCCGGCACATTGCAAACGGGAATATTCTTTTTAGCGGCCGCCTGGATGTCAATATTGTCGTAGCCGGTAGCCAACTCGCCAATGTATCGAAGATTGGGTGATACATTGATCGCATCAGCAGGAACTTTTGCTTTATTGGTAAGCACGATTTCGGCCACTGAACAGCGTTTCAATACCTCTTCAGGAGATGATCGTTCGTGAACGGTCAGGGTTCCTATGGTTTCAAGGGTCGACCAGCTTAAATCGCCGGGATTAAGGGTATAGCCATCAAGTATTACAATATTCATAGTTATTATTTAGCATATCTTAGTTGCCCGAAAATAAGCAGGATTACCTAACCTTTTTAGAAAATGAAGAAAATTAAACGGCATCCGGGGAGAATTATACTTATCGGTATTGCAACCATTTTGTTGTTACCTGTTCTCATCGGTAAATCTTATTTATATAAAGCGATCGCATATAATTTCGCTGGTGTTGAAGATTATACCATTTTCCACAACCGGTCTGTAGCCGCAACGCGCCCTGTACCCTGGAATGTTGCGCCTGATTTTGGAAAAGTAAATATTCCGGATACCTTAGAAAATTATCTCACCGGGCTGAAGTCTATTGGGGTGCTTGTGATACAAAACAGGGAGATTATCGTGGAAAAGTACTGGAGAGGTTATAGTGATAGTTCATTGTCTAATTCGTTCTCCGTAGCAAAAAGTATTTCAAGTCTGCTGATAGGTGCAGCTATACATGAAGGTAAAATAAGTTCCGTAAACGACCCGGTTGGCAAATACCTTCCGGAGTTTGCAGCAGGCAAAAAAGCGGAGGTTAAAATTGTTGATTTGCTTACGATGAGCAGTGGGACGGACTGGAATGAAAGCTATGCCAACCCCTTTTCCGAAACCACTGAATTGTATTATGGTACTGATATTTATAAAACAGCCACGAGCGTAAACATCATCAAAACACCGGGAACTTATCATTCTTATAAAAGTGGCGATACACAACTGCTGGGACTGATTATTGAAAGCGCTACAGGAAAGTCACTAAGTGATTATGCCACTGAAAAACTTTGGAAACCGCTTGGCGCAGAGCACAGCGCATTATGGAGCCTTGATAAGAAAGATGGGCATGAAAAAGCATATTGTTGTTTTAATACCAATGCCCGCGATTTTGCACGTATTGGGCAATTAATGCTGGATAGCGGAAAAGTAAATGGTGTCGCCATCATTGACAGCGCTTATTTCAACGCATCTGTAACACCCTGTTTAATTGAAGATGAAAATAATATTCCCTGCAACTACTATGGCTACCAATGGTGGATTATTCCCGGGCAGCCCAACATTTTTTATGCACGTGGTATCCTGGGACAATACATTATATGCATACCTTCCAAAAACATGATTATCGTTCGCCTTGGCGAGGAAAGGGATGACAAGGTCAACAACGTTCCCATAGAAGTGAATAAATTAATAGCGTGGGGATTGGGCATTAACTAAGCTTATGTGTTGCGTTTGTTATACCATTTGCCGAATGGCATGGTAATCTTTATTCCTTTTACCTTTGTTTTCCAACCAATCAATCGCAAATAATGACCAGGATTGTTTTCATTACCGGCGCCACATCAGGAATTGGTGAAGCGTGCGCATTAAGATTTGCAGAAGCAGGTTATGATATCATTATTACGGGACGCCGGGAAATTAAACTCGCCCAATTAAAAAAAACGATCGAAGGTCAATTCCCCGTCCGTGTATTGTCACTATCTTTTGATGTAAGTGACCGCGCTGCTGTTTTCAATAGCATCGGTAATATCCCCTCCGATTGGCAACATATTAGTGTATTGATTAACAATGCGGGACTAGCACTGGGTCGCGATTTGTTTGATGAGGCAGCTATTGACGAATGGGACACAATGGTAGACACAAATGTGAAGGGGCTGTTGTATGTTACCAAAGCCACGCTCCCCTATATGATTGCTCAAAATACAGGGCATATTATTAATATGGGTTCTGTAGCGGCCAAGGAAGTATATGAACGGGGTAATGTGTATTGCGCTACCAAGTCTGCCGTAGAAGCTGTTAGCAGGAGCATGCGTATTGACCTGCTTCGTCACAATATTAAAGTTACCGCTATTCACCCGGGGGCTGTGGAAACCGAGTTTTCGTTAGTGCGATTTAAGGGAGATGAAACCAGGGCCAAGGAAGTATATAAAGGATTTAAACCATTGACAGCCATGGACGTTTCCGATGTTATTTATTATTGCACTACGCTTCCCGAACATGTCTGCATAAACGACCTCGTTATTTGCCCCACGCAGCAGGCCGATGCCATTTATTTTAATAAAAAATAATTTAGGTAGCATATTTGCGTTTTGTAATAAATGGACGAGTTGAAAACGCATCTGTCTTAAATTGCGTTGACGACCGCGGGCGAAGCATACAATTAAATAATGGAGCGCTCAGTCCATCACCTATAAAAACATTAATAAGATGAAAAAGTCTTTTCTTTCGATAACCGTAAGTTTTCTACTCCTGCTTTTCAGTTTTTCTTTATTTGCGCAATCGGATAAAACCATTCTTATTGGTCCTTGCGACAATCAATCGATTCAAAAACAGGCCGACAGTCTGAAGCTCCTGCTTGCGGGGGATGGTTTTTCAGTACTCCGGGAAGCGTCCATTACGATGGAGAGCGAATATGAAATTCCTATTATCGTGCCAATGAATGAAGGCTCCTGGTACCAGTTTGTTTTTATAGGCGATGTTAAATCCAACATGTATGAAGTGAGAATGTACGACTATCACGAAAAACAGGTGATATACCAGAAAAAAAAATGGGGTGATGCAGACGGTAACGTTATTAGCTATTCCTATGTACCCAAAATGTCGGAATATCATATGATAAAGCCCCTTCAGGTTAATAGTGGCCAGAAGAAAAATTTGTGTGGATACGTGATGTTGTTCAAGAAAACAGAAACGACTGCCAGGACTTCAAAATGAACGAATATTTGAAGCACGTGAAACAGGGCATCTTATCTTATTTATCGGTTTGATAATTGAAATGCGAAAGGGGTTCACTTCAACGTAAGCCCCTTTCGCATTTTTTACTTTATCTCCTATTTGATTATTGCCAGGTTATCCTTTATGCTCTTTTTTCATTTTGGATTTCGGTAACACGGGTTTAGGGGCGTCTTTTTTTTCGTTCGTTAACGATTCTGCCAGTTTAACTGCCTCGTATGCATTTACTATACCGCCAGATCTGCTTAAATCTAACATACTCACCTCTTCATCGGTTCCGGGTTTATTTACCTTTACCCCGGTGGCAAGCTGTGTTGACGATTTTTCTATAACAGATTTTACCTGTCTGGCCGTAAGGTCCGGATAGTAGGACATCAGTAGGGCTGCAAGACCCGCTACTACCGGGCTGGCCATGCTGGTTCCCTGCAGGTTTCCATACTGGTTACCTCCGGGTAACGTGGAGTATATTTTTACACCTGGCGCAAATACATCGACATCTTTTTTTCCATAATTAGAAAAAGATCCGATAAGCCCGCCTGCTGCAGGATCGCCACTTGCGCCAACTGTAATCCAATTATCAACTATAACCGTGCTGTCGTTTTTGAAGTGCGGATTGGGGAAATTATCGTTGATATCAATATCTTTTGCATCATTGCCTGCTGCGTGAACCAATAGCACGCCCTTAGACTGCGCGTATTGAACGGCATCATCTACCCATTGTTTTTGGGGTGAAACGCTTTTGCCAAAACTCATATTAATCACTTTGGCGCCATTATCCACCGCATAACGGATAGCGTTGGCGAT
>CAYMKT010000048.1:6478-9934 GCA_964391065.1 uncultured Terrimonas sp.
TCATATTAATCACTTTGGCGCCATTATCCACCGCATAACGGATAGCGTTGGCGATGTCTTTATCATGTTCATCTCCATCAGGTACCGCCCTTAACATCATTATGCGCACATTGTCGGCAATGCCATTCATTCCGATATTGTTATTGCGTACCGCCGCTATTATTCCAGCCACATGTGTTCCATGCATTGGAGTTCCTGCCATTACATCGTTATTTCCGTAATCGCGATCATTAATATCTTCATAATTATCTTTAACAATTTCGCCGCGGTAATCTTTCGGCTCTTGCAGAACAGCCTCTGCTTTTGATTTTTCCCCGTTATAAAATTCACCGGTCATTTCAAGCAGCCTTTTGTTATTCATTTCACTGGCCTGGAATCCCAGGAATAATGCCATTATGGTGCTTTTTGCTTTGCTTTCATCAGCAGACGCTGGCTTGAATTTTTGCAAATCATCGCCGTTATATTCCTCTTTTTGTAAGCTCACCTTAAGCAAGCTATCGGCCCAGGGCATTTTCTCTACTATATTTTTCAAAAACATCACGTTCATAGCAGCCTCTTTAGCATCTCCTTCTATAAGGTTTTTTACCTTTTTGTACAACCTGATTTCATCCAATTCATCACCCCTGGCGCTATCTTCATTCGGTACTGTATTTCCGAATTTCTTTTTTAGCTTATAATATACCCTTGCCGCTTCGTATGAGTCTTTATTTACATTTCTGCCATCTTTTCCCCCTAAGAAATTCCAGCCGTAGATATCGTCGATATAGCCGTTACCATCATCATCAATTCCATTTCCCGGTATTTCTCCCGGGTTATGCCATAAAACGGGTTTCAAATCTTCGTGGGTGGTGTCGATACCGGAATCGATTACGGCCACTACCACCGGAACACTTTTCTTTCCTTTTAACAATTCCGCATATGTTTTTTCAACATCTATTCCATAATAGCCATCGTTTTTCAGGTCAAGCATATGCCACCCTTTGGGAACATCTTTAACAGCGGTTTGAGCAATACCGTTATTTAAAAGCGAGATGCCCAGGATGGCAACTAAGAAAATTCTCTTCATGTATTATTGGTTTTGAATGGTAAAATTGATTAATTTTTTTTATATAGCAATTACCTGTCGCACAATTTAACGAGTACAGCACACGGTATAGACGTCCAAAAAAAATGTCAGGGTTGCTGTACCCTGACATTTTAAATGAATCTTAACTATTTTAGCGATGCACCTGGACCTGAATTCCAGCACTTGTTCCTCCCGTACCAGTTTTTTTTGTTGCAGGAGCGATATGTATTTGTCCATTTTCCACTCCAAGGTCCTGCAAATAGCTTGAAATAACGCTAACCTGTTTTTCTGAATCCTGGGCATTGGTTCCGGTAATCTCAATGGTAGAACCAGAATGATTTCTTACTTCGTCGGCTAACTGTAGCAAAATATTGAATTCAGTGTTCGACAAAATCTCGCTTTTTGCATCAAATTTTATCGTGGACGAGGATTTTGTAAGCTCTTTTTCTTCCACGGCCGCGTTATTTACAGCATCAATCTCAATCATCTGGTTTTCTATAACCGGGCAACCACCTTGTTCTACGCCACCCTGTTCGTAAGGGCACCTGTCTTCTTCATCGTTTATTCCATCTCCGTCGCTATCAGGAACCGGGCAACCTTCAAATCTTGCAACACCGGGAATGGAGGGACAATTATCTTCAAAGTTAAACATGCCATCTCCATCTGTATCTGAAAGTTGCAAATCGGCAGCTTTTAATTCATCCTCAACCCGGATGTTTCGTGTATCGCTCAGAAGGGTGAATGAAGAAGATACATCTACTGTAGAGATCATTAACGACTGCTCGGCGGCCAGTGAACGGTTGATTTCTGGTAAAGCCATGGCGGTTTCAATGAGAGGATCGGGCATGCTGATTTGAACCATATCCAGGATTTCACCGGACTGTGTTTCTGTTATATTTGTAGCAACAGCTTTAACTTTTGCTAAAGCATGGTACGATATGTTTTTACTTACGGCTGTGGAAGCGACTGACTGTTCGCGAACTGAAACAGCATCTTCATCTAAGCTGTACAACTGATTGGAAGGAAATAAAGGGTCAGACAAATCGCCTGTATACAAATTATCCGTTCCCACAATGTAGGAACTACCCATATTCATAATATCGCTATCTACCAAAGTTTGGGCGCTATAATCGTACAGGATCAGGGCAGACAGAAGTACGGCATCTATCTTTCTCATAAAATTCATTTTTAAAGTTTACAAAGGGCGGATAGGATTAATTTATTATATAACGGGAAAACACTAAGTCGAATTGTAAAATTACTTAGTTTTTCATCGGGGATTTTTCGTCTTTCATCGAATCTGTTTCCTGTTAAAGGAAATATGAAATGACTTTGATATAAGCTAACTAAAAGCCATGAAATAAAGACTGGTGGAGAATCACAGGAGGGATTGACATTGCAAACATATAAAAGGCTGTTGTGAAAAGCAACAGGTTCGATACGATATTAACGAATGATAAAACGGGTTTGCTCCATAATAAAAGCGCTTCCCGGTCAGGAAGCGCTTTTATCAACTATACGTTACAGTTAGTATGAAGCTTTGAAGGCTACTCTTCTGTTTTTAGACCTGCCTTCCTCTGTGTTGTTGTCGGCGATAGGGTGCTCTGATCCGAAGCCTGAAGCGGTAAGGCGGTCGGCGTTTATTCCTTTGTTCACCAGGTAGGTTTTGATTGCAAGTGCGCGTCTGCCCGAAAGTACCTGGTTATGCCGAACAGACCCCGTGTTATCAGTATGTCCTTCGATGGCTAATTTCAGGTCATTGTTGTTTTGTAGTATAGATGTCAATTTGTCTAATGCCTGGTAAGAAGATAGTTTAATATTGTCGCTGTTCACATCAAACAAAATACTGCGTGCCGCCTTGTTGATATCATCAAGCATGTCATTTGCAATATGCGGACAACCATTATTTTGTGCTGACCCGGCATTCATCGGACATTTATCGACGTCATCTTTAATACCATCACCATCTGAATCGGTTACCGGGCATCCGCCATTTTCGCCATTTCCAACCATATCCGGGCATTTATCTTCTTCATCGTTAATACCATCTCCATCGATATCCGGTATGGGGCAACCTTCGTATTTGGAATTACCTGTGGAATCCGGGCATTTATCCTGCTCATCGGGAATGCCATCGTTATCTCTGTCGGGTAACGGACATCCAACGAGTTCACCAACCCCAGGCGTATCGGGGCATTTATCAATCAGGTCGGGTATGCCGTCATCATCTGTATCCGGACAACCATGTGTAGCGGCAGTTCCCGGTAAGGCAGGACAACGGTCGGATTGATCTGGTATTCCATCTCCATCGATATCTTTTTCTTCCGATTTGGTTTTAGCTGATTTTGCCGGGTTTAACCACACCGTTACCGTACCTCCCCATACCTGGT
>CAYMKT010000048.1:10034-24845 GCA_964391065.1 uncultured Terrimonas sp.
TTAGCTGATTTTGCCGGGTTTAACCACACCGTTACCGTACCTCCCCATACCTGGTGCTTAAATGAACCATCATACTCAGCAGTATAAAAGTCAGACATGCCCCGGCTGTAGTTCGCAGTTAACATTACGCGTTCATTAAACTCCAGTCCTGCCACGCCATTTACACCCCAGTCTATTTTGTTATACTTGTTCACTAAATCGCCTGTAGGTAGTTTATCGCTGGAAGTACTACGTTCGCCCGAAGCAGATATGATTTCATATGAAGTTTTACTGTTCAATTGAAAGCCTGCATAAAAACCACCGCCAACAATAAATCTTACCCTGGATGAAAGCGGTAACCGGTATATTAAATTCAACGGCAAATTGATATAGTTCATTTTCCAGGAGGCATTGATGGCAGCAGTGTCGTTCGCAAATGATTTTACTGAGTCGTAAGATTTGGCAAACAAACGCCCCTTATTGGAATATTGCAAGGAAGCCTGTGCTGCCCAACGGCTTTTTTTATCGAGCTTAAGTTCGGAAAAAACACCTGCGTGAAATGCGCCCAGGGGCGAATAATATCCCTCGTATTGCTGGTTCCAGTTCTGGAGATCATTTTTTTCAATAACGGTCGCATTATGGGCTCCGGCTCCTACACCCCATTTAATCTGGGCATATATTGCATTAACAAACACAAAAGATAAGGCGAGGAGTAAATATGTCTTTTTCATACTGACGGGTTATTTCCAAAGGATGAATTGAATAGATACAGATTATAACGTGCATTTCAGTATAATATTATTGGGCTTCAGGTAGTTCCAGCAGATAAACGAAAATCCGGAAGTGTAGAGTGGTGCATCCAAAACAAAGCTGGCGCCTTCAGTATTTACTGTCGACTGTTGAACGCTAATTTTTTTCGCTGAAAATTGACCGGAATAAAGCCCGGCAAAGGCGTTTCGTTTCTTACCGGTTTGCAGGCAGCAATAGCTTCGAAACCGGCCACCAATTTTTACGAAATTTAGAAATATTTCCCAAAAAAAGATATTCACGTTTCACGGGAAACATGTGTATAACTGTTTAATTTATAGTAATGTTAACACAAGGGCGGTTAAATAGTAAAGGTAATTCCCTGTGCCAGTGGCAGGCTGGAAGACCAGTTGATGGTATTGGTTTGCCTGCGCATATAGTTTTTCCATGCATCACTGCCGCTTTCTCTTCCGCCGCCTGTTTCTTTTTCCCCCCCAAATGCGCCGCCGATTTCCGCTCCGCTTGTCCCGATATTTACATTGGCAATACCGCAATCGCTGCCTGCGGCAGACAGGAAAAGCTCGGCTTCCCTTAAATTGAGGGTCATAATAGCGGATGAAAGTCCCTGTGGAACATTATTTTGCATAGCAATCGCTTCATGGATGTTTTTATATTTCATTAAATATAAAATTGGAGCAAAGGTTTCCTGCTGAACGATAGTATAATGGGGCAAAACCTCTGCTATACAGGGTTGAACGTAACAACCACTTTTATAGGCTTCTCCTTCCAGTATACCTCCTTCAATAAGAAATACTCCTCCCTGCTGTTTGCATTTTTCGATAGCCTCCAGGTAGTTTTTTACAGCGCCGGTATCAATAAGCGGGCCCACATGGTTTTCTTCCTTTAGTGGATCTCCTATCTTGAGTTGCTGATAGGCTTTTACCAGTTTTTCCCTGAACGAATCATATATATCTTCATGAATAATAAGTCGCCGGGTGCTTGTACAACGCTGACCTGCTGTGCCTATGGCTCCAAATACGCTGGCGATAACCGCAATATCAATATCGGCATCTTTTGAAATAATAATCGAATTATTTCCTCCTAACTCCAGGAGACTTTTACCTAACCTGGCGGCCACCTTAGCAGCGACTGCCTTCCCCATTTGGGTTGACCCAGTTGCAGAGATGAGGCTTATCCTGTTGTCGGCAGCCATTTTTTCTCCGATATACTTATCCCCAATCAGCAGACAGCTAACGCCTTCGGGCACATTATTTTGCCTGAGTACCTCCGACATTAAATTTTGGCAGGCGATTGCGCATAAGGGCGTTTTTTCCGAAGGCTTCCAAATACAGGTATTCCCGCATATCCATGCCAACATCGCATTCCAGCTCCATACCGCAACCGGAAAGTTAAAAGCGGAGACAATGCCTACCACCCCAAGTGGGTGCCATTGCTCGTACATGCGATGTCCTGGTCGCTCGCTATGCATGGTTAAACCATATAATTGGCGCGATAGCCCAACTGCAAAATCGCATATATCAATCATTTCCTGCACTTCTCCCAGTCCTTCCTGCAGGCTTTTGCCCATTTCGTAAGACACCAATTGCCCCAAAGCCTCTTTATGTTCTCTCAGCTTATTTCCCATTTGCCTTACCACTTCTCCCCTTTTGGGCGCAGTCCAGCTTCGCCATTCTAAAAATGCCTCACCGGCCTTTCTCACTGCTGTCTCACAGCCGGCGTCATCTGCCATGTATACACTTGCAATCAACGTTCCGTCGACCGGTGAAAATGAAGGGATGATGCGGCCAGATGAACCAATGCTGAACTGGCCCGTAGAAACACCCTGGTTAACCGAACTGATCCTGAGTTTTTCAATGAAAGTGCTCATAGCATCTTAATTTTCTGCAATATACAATAAAGGCTTATACAGGAATATCGGTGGAGTTGGGACTGGGACCGGTATTAAAGTAGCGGTACTTGCAGCACTTGTTAAGCCAAATCATATTCGTCATTACTAATAGTTCAATTCAATTGATGTTGAGTTGATTAACCTATGATACAAACCAACTGAAGTTCAGGATTAATCAACCAAAAAATTATGTACTTCCACCTATTTTTGCATCCTTTACATTGTCAACAGTATTCCAGCCTTAAAAATTGATCAACCCGTGGCTAAGGTTTTTTACTTCAGGAATACTTTCAATACTTCCTTCCCATATCGCTCTGAATTACCAACAGGATTTTAATCAGGTTCCAAACTTCTATGAAACCGTGTATTGTTAACTTGATTAAATCAAAGAAAATGAAAGCTTTTTTGAATATGCGGCTTGGCTCATTGATCATTATTTTGTCATTGATAATGATAGAGGTACCAGCGGTAGCAGGCCACCAGGTTGCCCGCCCAACGCATTTTGATCTCAGGGAATTGATAAAGGCATCTCTTCATTTCTTAAAGGGCAATACTCATCAAATAAACGCCATACTTACAAAACTGGAACAAGAGGAAAGCGCCGATAGGATTTGCATTTGTGAGATTATGGAGTTAAGAAATAATAATATTCGGGTTTCCGATATCGCGGTTTTTGCCGAAAGAACGAACTACGGAGACCTGGGGAGAGATTACAAGATAGCCGAAAGGCTCATTAAAAAAGAAAAGAAGCAAATGAAGTCAGCGTTTTTTGATCATATTAAAGTGAGCACCAGGATTGCCGTGGCCACTGATTGTTTGAGTCTGTATATGAAATTACAACAGGAAACCAGTGGTCTTCAATTGTACGACATATTAGACGCAGGTGTAAGAGCGGCCAGATAAAAAGCGATAGCGTTTACGGAAATCAGTATTGTTCACTATCATTTGGGAAGTCTTTATTTTTCACGTCGTTTATATAATGATGAACCGCGCCACTGATCGTTTCATTTAAATTGAGATATTTTCTCAAAAAGCGTGGTTTAAACTCAGTAGTAATACCTAACATATCATGCATTACCAACACTTGTCCATCACAATGTTTCCCGGCTCCAATCCCAATCGTAGGAATGTGCAGGCTTGCACTTACGCTCTTGGCCAGGGCGGCCGGTATTTTTTCGAGCACAATGGAAAAGCACCCGGCTTCTTCCAGCAGCCTGGCATCTCGCTGGAGTTTTTCGGCTTCCGCTTCCTCTTTAGCCCTAACTGTATAAGTACCAAACTTATAAATCGACTGAGGGGTTAATCCCAGGTGCCCCATTACGGGAACGCCGGCCGACAAAATTCGTTTTACAGACTCGATGACTTCTTCGCCTCCTTCGAGTTTTACGGCATGCGCTCCCGTTTCTTTCATAATACGGATAGTAGAATGAAGGGCCTCTTTCGAATTGCCCTGGTAAGCACCGAAGGGAAGATCTACCACTACCAGGCAGCGGCTGGCGCCCCGTACCACGGAAGCTGCATGATAGATCATCTGGTCGAGTGTTACCGGCAGCGTAGTTTCGTGACCAGCCATTACATTGCTGGCGGAGTCTCCTACCAATAAGATATCGATGCCCGCCTCGTCGAATATTTTGGCAAATGAGTAGTCATAGGCAGTAAGCATTGCTATCTTTCCCCCCTGGGTTTTCATTTTCTGGAGCGTATCGGTAGTAATCCTTTTAATTTCTTTATTGATACTCATAAAGCATTGAATGTTATAATTTCATGATACAAATGCTGAATTAAGCCATCGGCAAGTCCTATCCGGGGAACATAAATTTCATTGGCATTGGCCCAGCGCATTACATTGATATAAATCAATAACGCCGGAACAATCACATCCGCCCGGTCTTCCCTTAATTTATATACCCGCATTCTTTCTTCCAGGGTAAAACCATTTAATTCCCTGTAATAATCCCTCATTAATTCAAAAGTCAGCGGTTTACCCTCCTTTTTTTTCGATAGTGAAAATACCCTATTTATATTTCCCCCGGAACCTATCGCTACTACGGACTGGTAATTTTTTGTTTTAGATTTTATAAAATCCTTCATGGTATCCCAGTGGGCTTCCGTAACCATGTTTTTAAGAATCCTTATTGTGCCTATATTAATCGATTCTTTGAATACCAGTTTTTCATTGCTGAAGAAAGTGAGTTCGGTGCTTCCGCCGCCCACGTCAATATAAAGATAAGCGTCATCTTTCGACATATGCTCTGCAATATGGTTTTCGTAGATCAAATTGGCTTCCGCTTCTCCGGAAATCACTTCTACGACAATGCCTGTTTCCAGCTTTATTTCTCTAATAATATCCAGCGCATTACGGGCATCACGCATAGCTGAAGTGGCGCATGCTTTAACGTGAATAATATTGTAGGCATTCATAAGATGCTTATAAGCCTTCATCGTTTGCATAAGCATGATTCGCTTCTCTTTCGAAATTTCGGTATTTTCAAATACATCGAAGCCCAGCCTGAGCGGAACTCTCAAAAGGTTAAGTTTATTAAAAACAGGTTCCCCATTCATATCTGCTTTTACCTCGCTCAACAGTAACCTTGCTGCGTTACTTCCTATGTCAATTGCGGCTAATCTCATTACGGTATCGAATAAATTAATACGGTTTCATCGTCAATAATATCAAATATATGCAGGCAACGACCATTTCCGGTAATATTTTCGAATGCCGTTCGGAGTATTTGACAGCACGAAAAGAAATTATTGACTGGCTTTTTGCAAAAGATAATTGTAAGTCTCAACCTGCGACCTTATCTTCCTTCCTTTGGAGCGTACGTATGTATTGCTTAATTCGTTGTCGAGCCAACGGGCTTTTACATTGTCCTTCAACTGTATGAGTAAGATGTCTCTCAGTTCGCTGCAAATAGCAGGATCCTTAATAAATGCAGCCGCTTCTACCCTATGATCAAGATTTCGAACCATCAGGTCGGCCGAAGAGACGATAACTTTTTGCTTGCCATTGTTGTGAAATATCATCACCCGGGCATGTTCAAGATACTCGTCGATGATACTTACTGCGTGTACCTGTTTTTTGAATTTTTTATTGTGGGTCAGCACGCAACATATGCCACGGATAACCATTCGTATCTCTACTCCGGCGGTGGCTGCCTCATACAATTTCGAAATCAATGTTTCGTCTGAAAGTGAATTTAACTTTAACAGTATGCCTGCTTCAACTCCGGCTTTTGCGTTTTTTATTTCATTATCAATAAGTGCGGTTATTTGTTTACGCATATGTATTGGGCTGATCATCAAGGTTCGGCACGACCTTAGAAAATGCGCGCCCGTTTTAGGATCCAGCAGATAGTTGAATACGCGGTTGAAGTCGGCCATAATATTCCGGTTAGAGGTCAGCATGCAATGATCTCCATACAAAGTGGCCGTTTTTTCATTCAGGTTCCCGGTACTGATAAAGCCATATTGAACAGTCTTATTTCCATGTTTCTTTTTTATTACGCATATTTTGGCGTGGACTTTCATATCGGGCACGCCGAGCAATACCTGAACACCTTCATCTTCAAGGCGTTCCTTCCATTCTAGATTGGCTTCTTCGTCAAAACGGGCCCGCAGTTCCAGCATAACGATCACCTTTTTGCCATTCCGCCTTGCATTGATGAGTGCGTTAACAATTTTAGAATTAGGCGCCAGCCGGTATGCCGTTATCTTTATCTCCATAACGGAGGGATCCATCGCGGCCTCCCGGAGCAAATCAATAACGGCACTAAAGGAATGGTACGGAAAGTGCAGCATAACATCGTGCTTAAGAATGATATCGGTAACACGAGGTACGTTTTTTAAAGCGGGGTGAATAATCGCTTTATTTCGCAAACTTTTTTGCGGAAACACAGCGCCGGGAAAATCCATAAAATGCCGGAAATTGTGTATCCGGCCTCCCGGAATAATACTATCATTGCCCTTAATGTGCAACCGCCGGATGAGGTATTCCAACAGGCCCGCGTCAATTTCCTTATCGTATAAAAACCGGACAGGTTTGCCCTTTTTCCGGGTTTTTAGACCCTTTTTTATTTTTAACGTATAGGGCACACTCATATCCATATCCAGGTCAAACTCTGCATCGCGGGTTACTTTAATAACATGGGCCGCGTATTCATCATATCCAAGGAACGAAAAAATTTGTGGAAGGCAGAACCGGATAACATCTTCCAGTAATATGAGGTAATGACTTCCGGGCTTTGAAGGCAAAAGCACAAAGCGGGAAACCATTCTTGTAGGCACTTCAATTAACGCGTATTTTTTGGAGTAAGCCGTATCCTTCTTTGATAAAACGATGGCGAGGAAAATGGCTTTCTCACGAAGGGAAGGAAAGTTTTCAATGCTTTCTATCATTAAAGGGATAACAGATGATGATACTTCTTCATCAAAATAGTTACGTACAAATTTTTGTTGCTCCCTGCTGAGTTGTTTTTCGGTAACAAGGAAGATTTTCTGCTTTTTTAGTTCATTGAAAATATTCTTCCATATGCGATCAAATTCGCTTCGTTCTTCCAGTACCGTACGATGTATTTTATCGAGTATTTTTTGAGGTTCATCTTCAAGATGCATGCGGGCCTTTTTTCCCAACTCCAGCATTCTTTTTAATGCAGCTACTCTTACCCGGAAAAACTCATCAAGATTATTTGAAAAAATGCCGAGAAATTTTATGCGCTCCTTCAGGGGAACAGAAGGATCGGCTGCTTCCTGCAAAACTCTCGCATTAAATGCCAGCCAGCTAATGTCGCGAACAATGGTTTTGTTTTTTCCCTTTGTCATCTTGCCGTTTAACTTATTCGTAAAAATAAGGAAACGGGGTATGAGGTAATATTAAGTTTTGAAAAAGCGCTTACAGATCCTGTATTTTTTGAATGATAGCGGTTGTAGAATATCCTTTTACAAGAGGTATTACATTCACTTCACCGCCATTCTTAATAACATCTTCAGCTCCAACAATCTGCTCAATCGTATAATCTCCTCCCTTAACAAGATTGTCGGGTTCTATCATCCTGATTAATTCAAGCGGTGTTTGCTCATCGAACAAAACTACGGCATCTACTATGGTTAAAGAGGCAAGCATCAGCGCCCTGAAAGACTCCTGATTTACGGGCCTACCATCTCCTTTGAGTTTTTTAACAGAAGCGTCTGTATTAATACCGACTACTAATATGTCGCCTAACACTGCAGCCTGTGATAAAATTTCAAGATGGCCCTCGTGTAAAATATCAAAACAACCATTGGTGAAAACAATTTTCTTTCCAAGGAGCTTCCACCGCTTTACCTGGTGCTTTACACCATCGAAAGTCAGAATTTTATTGCTTACTAACCGGGGGTATTTCATATTTGTTGCGATTGATGATTGGCAATAAAAGCAGGCAGAGTATCCCTGCAAAAATAACGATTCCTGTTTGGGCTATCCATAAAATCCATCCAAATCCGAGAGCTGGTCCTTCGCCCATACCATATAGCGGCATTAATTTCTGAATAGTATACTGATATGCGCCAATACCGCCCTGCGTGGCAAGCATCGCAATGCTCCCAAAGCTTAATATAGAAAAACATGCTTTAAACCCCAAATGGGTGGCAGCTTCCATGGTATAAAAGCTCAACCGGATGCTAAGCAGGTACATGGTCCAGATAAAAACGGTGTGCAGTAAAAAAAGCCATTTCTTTTCTAAGTAACGGATGCTGGAAATGCCGGACCAAATGCCTTTTAGCACTTTTTTAATAGCCTGTAAGAATTTTGAAGCAGCGTATATCCTGGCAACCCATATTAACAGCATAATAACCGTGGCAACGATGCCCAGTATGATGAGGATTTTATATATTTTAAGATTACCCTGCTCATCATACAGCAAATGCCTGAACTGAACTGCGGCGAAATGATGAATAAGGTCAAACTGGATAAAAACAGTGATGAGGATAATGATTACAAGACAAATAAAATCGCAGACCCGTTCTGTTACCATGGTGCCAATGAGTTTGTCTGCCGGAATCTTCTCGTGTTTTGCCAAAATGGTACACTTCATTATTTCACCCAATCTCGGCATTAACAGGTTAAAAAAATAACCCAGCATGGTGGCGAAAAACGTGTTCACTACAGATGGCTTATATCCCAACGGCGCCATGAGGATGCGCCATCGCAATGCCCTGCTGTAATGACTGATTATCAACAGAAACATGGGAGGTAATACCAACCCATAATTGGCATTATTCAATGCATCTTTTAAATGCTGCCTGTTTTCTGAAGAGAGGTTTTTTGCGCTGAACCACAACAGAAAAATGCCCAACCCCAGGAAAACAACATACTGAAGGGTGTTTACTGCTTTTTTGGTCATATTTAATACAATGGAAACTGGAAGAACGGCAATGGCATCCTTAGCGGCAAGGAGTGTACGCCTAATGCAATTTTTCTCTATTACAATTTTAATACAGGAGATTTCCCGCTTTAGGAAAAACAATACTGGGTTTAAAGCCCTTCGCTTCTTCAAAATCCATCGTACCGTACGATATAATAATCACGGTATCACCTACGGCGCCCTGCCGGGCTGCCGGGCCGTTAAGGCAGCATACCCCGGAACCCCTTTTGCCCTTAATTAAATAGGTTTCAATGCGCGATCCATTATTAACATTTACAATTTGTACCTTCTCATTTTCGATCAGGTTCGCCGCATTCATCAGGTCTTCATCCAATGTAAGACTTCCAACATAATTTAAATTGGCTTCGGTAATAACGGCCCTGTGTATTTTAGATTTCAGTATTTCAATTTCCATAAGCCGCAAAATTAAGAGGTAATATCATATTATCAATCAAACGGACTTTACCCATATATGCGGCAACCAACGCGATTATTTTTGTTTGTCCGTCCCATTCATCTATTAATTCAAGGCTTTCCGCTTTAGCTATTTGTAAATATTCCATGGTAAGGCCGCTTTTTTGTAGAATGTTGCCGGCTTCAGCTAAAATATTGCTTACCAAGCCGGGTTTGATATGCCGGGCGATATAGGATAATGCTTTAAATATACCTCCTGCCTTTTCTTTTTCCGCATCCGACAACCTCATATTGCGGCTGCTCATGGCTAAGCCATTGGTTTCTCTTAACGTGGGGCAAACCATAACCTCTACGGTCAAATGAGTTAAGGTGAGCATTTTTTTTATGACCATGCACTGCTGATAATCCTTCTGCCCCAGGTACAGATGGTGGGGCCTAACGATATCCAGCAGCCGGTGCACTACCTGGCAAACGCCCTGGAAATGTTCTGCCCGGTATTTCCCCTCCAAAACGGTTTCAAGATAACCAAGGTTGTACCGGTCGCCAACGGACGTTCCCGATGGATATATTTCATCTACTTCCGGGATAAAAACCACATCGCAGCCGGCTTTCTCCAATAGGTAGATATCGTTTTCCAATGTTTTAGGGTACAATTCAAAGTCCTTTGTATCATTGAATTGTGTGGGATTGACGAAAATACTGCACACCACTACCCCACTTTCATTCCTGGCAGCGCTCAACAGCGAAAGATGACCCTTGTGCAAAGCGCCCATAGTAGGTACAAAACCAATTTTTCGGACTGCCGGCCGCAATTTATCCAGGTAAACGTTGAGGTCTTTTGATCGTTTTATAATAAACATATAGGCTTTAAAAGTAGTGATTGCAGGTCTTTCCACCTCAGTTTCAGCAAAAAAAGCATACCTTTGCGCACTTTACAGCTATTCCTTAATATTAACTTAACATAAAAACGGAAATGTCTACAAAGAAACGAATCCTATTTATTGCCAATGAAATGTCCCCGTATCTTGAACTTACCGAGTTCTCTGAAATAGTGAACAGACTGGCAATAAAATCAAATGATAGTGACTTTGAGGTTCGTTGTATCATGCCCCGTTTTGGAACGATAAATGAAAGAAGGCATAGGTTACACGAAGTAGTAAGATTATCCGGCATCAATGTTTCTGTAGATAACGAAGATTTTCCATTGCAGATTAAGGTAGCATCCCTGCCTAACGCCCGTTTGCAGATTTATTTTTTGGAGAATGAAGATCTCTTTAAAAGGAAGTTTGTGTTTACCGATGAAAACGAGCATTGGTTTGATGACAACTGGCTCCGCACAATCTTTTATTGTAAAGGTGCTTTGGAAACAGTAAAAAAATTCGGTTGGCCCCCGGATATTATTCATTGCAGCGGCTGGATGACGGCTTTAATTCCCATGTACCTGAGAACCGCTTATAAAAAAGAGCCTGTATTCAGCAACAGCAAAATAGTTTTTACTATTGGGCAAAACACCTTCAAAGAGAAAATCGGGCACGATTTCGTCAAGAAAATTCCTATTCACTCCGCAATAAAGGATAAAGATCTCGAGCCTTTTAAAGATAATAACAATACCGCAATGTTCAGGGGCGGCGCCACCTATGCCGATGCTATTACTTTCGGAGCCGCAAAAGTGGAAAAAAAGCTCGCAGAAGATTTTTCAAAAGTCAAAGGCAAAAAGATTTTGCCCTTCAAAGAGGATTCAGATTTAACAGACTATTTACAATTGTATAACGACCTTGCGCAGAAGTAAAAAGATGAAGGCTCGGGACCAGGAATGATAAGATATTATCGTTTTAATATTTCACTTTTCATTACCTAAGCTGCTTATCAAATCCCTCTATAAAAATTAAATACATCAGGTGAAGTTTAAATTTCTGTTGTTTTCAATTGGATTGGGAACACTGGCTGTTATACTGAATACGCAATGCACTAAAATTACTCCGACAGATATTGGGACCGACCTTTTACCAGCGGTGGACAACATACAAACTTTTGAAGCATCATTAAGAGTATACGCAGATAATTATCTAACGAATGATTCTTCCCGAATCAACTATTCCGAAGATCATGCACTAGGCATCATTGCGGATGATCCTGAATTTGGCAGAACCGAAGGGCAGGTTTATTTTGCCGTAGTACCCACTTCTGCCGACCGTAATCCTTTTATTAACCTCGATAGTATTGTTGGAATGGATTCTGTGATATTGAGTTTGGCCTACAAAGGAATTTACGGCGACAGCACTTCGCAGCAAAAGATAAATGTGTATGAAATTGATGATGCAGCATTCCAGGATTCCATTGGCTATCTGGTCAGTCACCCGGAATTTGGTACCACAGGTGTTCAACTTGGCAGTAAAATGGTAGACTTTACCACGATAGACGACCCCAAAACCATTGTTGTTAAACGTGATACCCAGGTGGTAAATAATTTACTCAGAATTCCGTTAGACCCTTCCTTAGGAATGCGCTTTGCCACCTATGATACTGCGTCTGTTTATCTTACTGCAAGGAGAGACTCTGCCTTTCAGGTTGCCTTTAACGGATTGGCATTAAAAACAGATGAAGCCGGCTCTCCGCAGAAAAATGCCTTGGCCTATTATAATCTTTATGATGATAATACCAAACTCACCTGTTATTTCAGAATAAAAAAAGCAGGTGACATTGACACGGTTGCCGTCGATTTTAAACTATATATTACCGGAACCTATACCGGCTACAATGCTAACCTTGTAAAGCGAACTGCCATGCATGGATATGCAGGGTTAAGTATTGGTACGGCCATCCCCGATGCTGATGAAGTATATCTTCAATCTTCTCCGGGTTCATATGCCATACTTACCGTTCCGGGTCTTGATACCATGCAGAATGCCATCATACATCGCGCCGAGATTGCGTTTGAACCCCTGGATCTGCCGGGCAACACCATTTATACGACTCCCGACTTTCTTTTCCTGGACCTGGTTGATAGCGCAAACAACCGGTATTTGACTGTGCGGGATGATTTTGTATATTCATTTGCCACCTTTACCTACGACTCCCAGCTTTTTGGCGGATACCTGGATGATGGTAAGTACTTCATCAATCTTACCCGTTATGTTCAAAATCTTGTTACTACTCATAGCAAAAACTATCCGTTGCGCCTCTACGCACCCAAAACAGCATACGCCTATTATTCTTACCCAAAAGCGACGGGTTCGGCAATTAGTCCTGCCCGGGTAGCATTTCGAATTAATGAACAAATTGCAAAGGGAAGGGCCTATGTTGGCGGTGGTAAAAATTCTGCAAAACCGATGCGTTTACGTATTATTTATTCAAAAATTTAGTCAGGCGCGTCTTATCTTCGCGCCACAATTGGATGCTTGTTACTTGTGCGCATCTTAACACTATTAAAATTCTTATCAATGCCTTATTTATTTACTTCTGAAAGTGTATCCGAAGGACATCCTGACAAAGTAGCCGATCAGATTTCCGATGCTTTAATCGATAATTTCCTGGCTTTCGACCCTAATAGTAAAGTGGCTTGTGAAACACTGGTAACCACCGGGCAGGTAGTATTA
Source organism: uncultured Terrimonas sp. (assembly GCA_964391065.1). Classification (GTDB taxonomy): domain Bacteria; phylum Bacteroidota; class Bacteroidia; order Chitinophagales; family Chitinophagaceae; genus Agriterribacter. The sequence continues at coordinate 23,081 of CAYMKT010000048.1, forward strand.
GCCGGTGAGGTAAAATCGAAAGCGTATCTCGATGTACAGGAAATTGCGAGGGGTGTAATTCGAAAAATAGGTTATACCAAGAGTGAATATATGTTTGAAGCGCATTCCTGCGGCGTGCTGTCGGCTATCCATGAACAATCGGCTGATATTAACCAGGGCGTTGATAAAAAGAAGAAAGAAGAGCAGGGAGCCGGCGACCAGGGAATGATGTTTGGATACGCCACCAATGAAACAGATGACTACATGCCCCTGGCCCTTGATCTCGCGCATAAAATACTCATAGAATTGTCGGCGCTGCGGAAGGAAAACAAGCAAATCAAGTACCTGCGTCCCGACGCAAAAAGCCAGGTAACCTTAGAGTACGATGACAACAACAAACCGGTACGTATAGATGCCATTGTTGTGTCTACCCAGCATGATGATTTTGATACCGAGCCGAAAATGCTGGCAAAGATCAAAAAAGATATGATCGATATTCTGATACCGCGTGTAAAGGCTAAATATAAAAAATACGCAAAACTTTTCAACGCCGATATCAAATATCATATTAACCCCACCGGTAAATTCGTAATCGGGGGGCCGCATGGCGATACAGGTGTAACCGGAAGAAAAATCATTGTAGATACCTATGGCGGTAAAGGCGCCCACGGCGGCGGTGCATTTAGCGGTAAGGATCCCTCCAAAGTAGATCGTTCCGCAGCGTATGCCACAAGACATATTGCCAAAAACCTGGTTGCTGCAGGTGTTGCAGACGAAGTGTTGGTACAGGTTTCTTATGCAATTGGGGTAGCTAAACCTACCAGTATTAATGTAAAAACTTTTGGTACTGCCAAAGTAGATTTAACAGATGGCGCCATTGGCAAAATTGTGGAACAGGTATTTGATATGCGCCCGTATTTTATTGAAAAACGCTTAAAACTTCGGAATCCCATTTACAGTGAAACCGCAGCTTATGGTCATATGGGACGCAAGCCCGAAACCGTTACAAAGACTTTTGTATCGCCCGATGGCAAAGTGAAGAAGGTTAAGGTTGATTTATTTACCTGGGAGAAATTAGATAAAGTAAAGGAGATCAAAAAAGCTTTTGGGCTCAAATAATTCGAGGTTAAACGTAAAAGATATATACCCGCAGTTTGGAAAACGATCTGCGGGTTTATTTTTGTATAATTTCATTCCCGGTTAACATTATCATAGCATATGATCAACGAACAATACAATCCGTGGCAGGTTACAGATCAAAAGGATATCTACGATAATCCCTGGATCCGGGTGGTAGAATACAATGTCATTAATCCGGGTGGAGGCAGGGGTATTTACGGCAAAGTACATTTCAAAAATACGGCAATAGGTATTGTACCGCTTGATGAAGAAGGAAATACCTGGCTGGTTGGACAATATCGCTTTCCGGTTGACGCCTATAGCTGGGAAATTCCGGAAGGTGGGGGTGTTATTGGAGTGGATCCGCTGACTTCGGCAAAACGGGAGCTACTGGAAGAAACCGGCATAATGGCCGGGCAATGGGACCAGGTGTTGAATATGCACATTTCAAATTCCGTTACCGATGAAAAGTCGATCGTATATCTTGCACGTGGTTTATCATTTCATGATGCGCAACCCGAAGAAACAGAGCAATTGGAATTAAAAAAATTACCTTTCTCCCGTGCGGTCGAAATGGTTATAAAGGGAGAAATTACCGATTCGATTTCTGTTGCCGCATTGCTTAAGGTGAATTATTTATTAACTCATAAGATTTTATAACATTTCA
>CAYMKT010000049.1:0-4787 GCA_964391065.1 uncultured Terrimonas sp.
CTTTCGTGGCTAAATGGCGTTTCTGTATTATAATATACTGGCAGTCAACTAATTTTAAGAGAAATACCTGATTGGGCAATTCGGGTTTTCCACCTAAACCCAATAATAAAAAGTAATCGGCATCTTTATATTTTTTATCATTTCCCTGTTGAAACGATTTGGAAAGTTGGTAACAATTAGTGATAAGTGCAGTCCGGAACAGGCAATCGAGATAGAAGGTTTTTTTAGTGGAAATATCCTGGAATTTGAAATCAGGCTTCAGGATCGTGCCTGCACATTCCTTTGCGTTTTGAATATGCCCCGAACCGCGATAGATGAGTTTGTAGTTTTCCTTTGGGAAAAGATACCGGCGTACATAATCCTCAAATCGTTTGCCTTTTCGAAAGGTTTCCGGAATAATATTGCGGGTTTGCAATAAAGGCGTAATCACTGTAATCATAGATACTGGACTTTGTAATACAACTTTAAATCAACGGTTGTTATTGTTACTGCACCTTGAACCCATCAATGTGATCTTGAATTTCAATCTTATATCAACAACTTAACCTGCCTGCTTTTTGATCAGTTAAACATCAATACAAATAATAAAAGTCCTATAATTTATATTATGTTAAATAGAAAATTTTTAATTTAATCTGAAACTTCGGTGTGATGGAGTAAGCAATACCAGGATAAAAGTTCAGTCTCGCGCCAAACCCTTTGAATGCTGCCTCCCACACGGCTTTGCAGAAACAAATAAAAGCCAGATTTTCCTAAATTTTTATACGGTAGATTACACTAATGGAGTGTCAATTTTAAAATGCCATGCAGCATTTTCGGATTGTTAATTACTGCTGTATAAAAACGTACTCATACTCACCTGGGTTTGATAAAAGAAGTTTCCAGCGGCCATGCTGAAAAATAATATCTTTCGGTTCAATAAATAAAAAATGAAAGGTCTCCCAGTACATTGGTTTGCGTTTTTGGTGCTTGCGTGCATGGCCCTGCCGCATACCGGCGTTGCGCAACAACCTAAGAATGCCGCGTCCCGCGATCCGCTTATCTACCAATATTTCAACCGGCTACGGGCGGATATGTTGTGGAAACTGGTAGATAGCATTCCGCTTGGTTTTGCTACCTACCATACACAGGGACTTGCCAGGGTGGGTAATTTTTATTTTCTCAGTGCGGTGAAAGTGAATCGTTGGCCAAAAAAATATCCCGCTATACAAAACGGTTATGATCGCGACCAGGGAGAAGGTGTTGGTTATCTTTTCAAGTTCAATCATGATGGCAAACTGGTAGATAGCATCCGGTTGGGTAAAGATGAAATATATCATCCCGGTGGTATTGATTTTGACGGCACGCACATATGGGTACCCGTATGCGAATACAGACCGTATGGAAAATCTATTATATATCGTGTACTTCCGGAAACACTTCAATCCAGTGCGGTTGCTACTTTGCCTGATGCCATAGGGGCTGTGGCGTATAACCGGCAAACCCACGAATTGGTGGGCATGAACTGGGGCAGCAGGACATTTTATACATGGAGCATCAGCCAAAAAAATAACATCATGAAGGCTGCGCTCGTAAAAGGAAGGGGCGATGTTAATCCGCATTTTTACGTGGATTTCCAGGATTGTGTCTATGCCGGCGCCGGTAAAATGATTTGTTCGGGCTTGCGTGCTTATAATAATGCCAAGGGAGAAACCATCCGTTTGGGCGGATTAGAAGTGATTGATATGAATGATTATGAAGCGGGTTTGCAGTTGCCGGTAAGTGAGTATACCAGCAACGGTGCAATCATCACCAACAATCCTTTTTACACGGAAGTGGTTAACGGCGTGCTTCAATTGTATTTTATTCCGGAGGACGATGCTTCCACGTTGTACATCTATCAATTGCAATAAATTTTTTCATCCTTAAGAAGAAAGGTTAATTGCCGGATAAAAAAAGGAGGTGTTGCCACCTCCCTTTCAATATGATGATGTTAACACTTTATTTTTTATCTGCTTCGTCGTATTTTTTCTGATAAAATTCCGATTTGGCTTTGTCTTTTTTCCTGTCGTAGCAATAGGCTAAGTTGTTGCAGGCGGATTTATATTCTGATTTTTCTGACAACTTGAGTCCTTCCCTGGCATCGTAAGTTTTAAACACCACTTCAAACGGAGGAATGGCTTTATCGCACAGTGCGGTTACCTCGGTGTTTAGATCTGCTTTTTTCTTAACATCGTCAGCACCGGCGCCTTTAATTTTATCTGCATCTTCTTCAATAAAGAGGGCCTGGTTAAAATAGTGTTTAGCCAGGTTAAGATTAGCCTCTAAAGCATCAGGCTTTAAAGCAAGCGCTTGTTTGTAAAGCACCTCAATTTTAGCGCAGCGCTCCTTATAATCTGCAGGTCTGTCTTTAGCATCGCTTACATGGGTTTCATTGAACAGTTCATTGGCATAATCCAAAATCATATCATAGTTTTCAGGATTAGCAGCAATTAATTCTTCGTATTTAGCGTAAATCGCTTTTTTATCGCCCTGGCTCCGCAGATAGTCAAATTCAACAAGGGGCAGATAATCATCCTGAGGATATAATTCATGTCCCAATGCAACATATTTTTGCATTTGGGGAATATCTTTTTTGTCAAGATAATATTTAGCCAAATAGCGGTAAATGGTTACATATTCAGCTTTTGAGGCCACTTTCGCATTTGCCATTTTTTCAAATAACGCTACCGCTTCCGCATCTTTTTTTGCGTTCATCGCCGATAAAGCAGAATAATAAACCAGGGTGGTGTCCAACTGGTATAATCCCCATCCCTGTGCAAAGATATAGTCACCTACTTCACCCGATTTTTTAAAGTTCACCAATGCGTCCTCATATTTCTCGGCATTGTACTGGTTGGCTGCCATATCAAAGTAACTGCCATATACATCATAAATAGGTTTGTAATTGTCTACCGTTAAAAGTGTAGTGGTTTCCGTTTTATCAATTTCCTGGGCTTTTTTGATCGCTTCAAAAGCATCTACACGGCCGTCGGGCACCAATGATTTATATTGATCGCTGGTAGCAATCGCTCCATAAACTTTGGCTTTCAGGTACCATACTTCCGCCTTTTTTTGGTTCTTGGGCGAAGTGAGCAATTCGTCAATTCCTTCCTTAGCCTTATCCAGTTGATTATCTTTTAACTGGTCTTTCACCTTGTTAAGGTTTTGAGCCGAAAGACCTAATGTCCACCCGGCAAGCAGGGCCATAAGCATTATCTTCTTCATATTATTGTTGATTGGTTTTAAAAAAATAGGTCGAATTGAAAATGATTTTGATGATCATAAATAATGTGTTAAATATCGCCCGGTACATTCAGATCCTCCATCGTATCGTTCATTTCGGGTTCGTAACGCGCCAGCTTTGTTATAGCTGCTATAGCATCTTCCTCATCAAGCCGTATCAGTTTTACACCCTGGGTGGCCCTTCCCTGCTCGCTCACCTGGCCAACCGCCATGCGGATGGTAACGCCGGACCGGCAGGTAATCATCAGGTCTTCGTTTTCTGTTACGTCCAGTATACCTACCAATGCACCGGTTTTTTCAGTAACGTTAATGGTTTTTACACCTTTGCCGCCACGGTTTGTAATCCGGTATACGTCTACCCCCGCTTCATCAACAATCGCCGTTCGTTTTCCAAACCCTTTTTCGCTCACCACTAATACTGTTCGGGAATTGTCGTCTTTTTTGACACAAATCATGCCAACCACTTCATCCTGGTCGTTTTCCACTTCAATACCTGCTACACCAATAGCACCGCGCCCGGTTGGCCGCACTTTGCTTTCCGGAAAACGAATAGCTCTGCCACTCTTTACCGCCATCATAATTTCGCTGTTTCCATCGGTCATTTTCGCCTCCAGCAATTCATCACCTTCCAATATTGTGATTGCATTTATGCCGTTTGCCCGAGGTCTGCTGAAATCCTGTAAAAGGGTTTTCTTAATGATTCCTTTCCTGGTACACAGTACGACGTAATGATTTTTCACAAACTCTTCGTCCTCCAGGTTTTTAACATCTATTATCGCGCGAACTTTATCATCGGGCGGCAATTGTATCAGGTTTTGGATCGCTCTTCCCTTGCTGGTTTTATCGCCTTCGGGCAACTGATAAACTTTTAACCAGAAGCACTTTCCTTTTTCCGTAAAATACAACATGGTGTGATGTGTGGAGGCTACAAACAGATGTTCAATCCAGTCTTCCTGTTTGGTGCGTCCGCCTATTGCTCCTCTTCCACCCCTGTTTTGCTGACGGTATTCTGTTGCTGAAGTTCGTTTGATATATCCCTGGTGAGAAATGGTGATCACCACGTCTTCCTCTTCAATGAGGTCCTCTAAACGCATTTCATCGGCCAGGTACTGAATCTCTGTTTTACGAACGTCTCCAAATTTTTCCTTTACTTCTAAGAGCTCTGTTTTAATAAGATCGTAGCGCAAGCCTTCATTTCCCAACAAATCTTTAAGGTAAGAAATCTGTTTCATTATTTCATCATACTCTTCTTTTATCTTGTTCCGTTCCATGCCTGTAAGGCGTTGCAATCTAAGCTCAAGAATGGCTTTCGCCTGTATTTCATCCAGGCCCCAGCCTGCATTAATCAGGTTTTCTTTTGCAACTTCCGGAGTGGCTGAACTGCGAATCAGCGAAATCACTTCATCCAGATGGTCGAGCGCAATCAGGTATCCCTGTAACAAATGCGCTTTCTTTTGCGCTTCTCTTAATTCAAATTCGGCACGTCTTACCACAACTTCATGCCTGAATTCAACAAACTCGCT
>CAYMKT010000049.1:4887-9869 GCA_964391065.1 uncultured Terrimonas sp.
CGGGAAGGAAGAATAGAAGGTTCCTTTTCTGAATCGTCGAAGTTTGGCTGAAAATCTACGGTGTCTTTTTCGATATCGTGCAGCATATATTCCGCAAGACGCTGCAGCCTGACCTCGGTATACCTCATGGCCGCCGGTCCGTCGCCATCCTGGTTCCCGAAGTTTCCCTGCTTGTCGACGAGCGTATACCGCATGCTCCAATCCTGCGCCATGCGCACCATGGCATCGTATACCGAACTATCGCCATGCGGGTGATACTTACCCAGCACCTCTCCTACCACACGGGCCGATTTTTTGTAGGGCCGGTTGAAATTAATGCCGAGGTCGTTCATGGCATATAAAATACGGCGGTGCACCGGCTTTAATCCATCCCTTACATCGGGTAGCGCCCGGCCTACAATAACACTCATGGAGTAGTCAATATAGGCCGTCTTCATCTCTTCTTCAATGTTCACCTCAATTACACGGTTGTTGTCGCTTGTTTCTAACGGTTCCAGGTTCTCTTCCATAATATTTAGCTATAACTTACGCTTGTGGTAAGGAGTCAGTAAAAATGAGTGCAAATGTACTGTTTTTAAGGCGCTTTTATACCAAAAACATGCCTTTTACGATGCTTTTTATCCACTATTGTGAATAGTTTGTGCCCGAAAAATAAATTAACATTGCGTTGGAAAAAAATGAACTCTTTGTGAAAAGAATCCTTCTCTTCGGCGCCGGCAAATCGGCTACCTGTTTGATCGATTATTTGGCAGGACAAGCTGTAGCAAATAGCTGGCAATTAAAGGTGGCAGACGGCAACTTTGATCTGGCGCTTGAAAAAACTGCAGGGTACGATCATGCGATGCCGGTGCAGGTTGATGTTGCCCAGGGCACGCTCCGGAATGAATTGATACAGGAAGCGGATATTGTGATCTCCCTGCTACCTCCCTCCTTACACGCACTGGTGGCACAAAATTGCGTAGCCGTGGGCAGAGCGCTGCTAACGGCTTCTTATATTGACGCCGATATCCGAAAACTGGAGCCGGAAATTAAAAAAAAGGGCCTGTTATTTCTTTGCGAAATGGGGCTTGATCCGGGAATTGATCATATGAGTGCCATGGAATTAATACAGGGCATTCGCGGGCAAGCAGGCAAAATAACTTCCTTTTATTCTCACTGCGGGGGACTGGTAGCGCCGGAAAGCGATGATAACCCCTGGCATTACAAAGTGAGTTGGAATCCCCGCAATATCGTGTTGGCTGGTAAAGCAGGCGCTGTGTATAGGTTGAACAAAGAGATTGTACGCCTCCCCTATTCCGCTGCATTATTCAACCCGGCCCGGCAGATAGCGATTCCAGGGTATGGTAGTTATGCCTGGTATCCCAACAGGGATTCCATAACTTATAGCAATTTATACGGGTTGGCTGACGCCAATACCTTCATCCGCACCACATTGCGTCACCCCGATTTTTGCCTGGGCTGGAAAAAAATAGTTGAACTGGGACTCACGGAAGAAACAAATCAGTATAACACAAGGGACTTGACCTACAAGGCATTTCTTGATTTGCATCTCAGGAAAGAAACAAATGGAACATCCCTCCTTACCGAAAAAGAACGGGTATTATTCGATTACCTGGGTTTGTACGATGATGTTCATATCAATGGTGGGCTGTGCTCAGCAGCGGATATCATACAGTTGGCATTGCAGCAAAAGCTAAAACTGTTTTCGCACGATAAAGATATGATTGTGATGCTGCATGAAATAGGTTTCGAAACACAAAGCGTAACTCAAAAAATAAGCAGTTTGCTTGTAGTAAAGGGAGAGGATAGTGAAAGAACCGCTATGGCTAAAACAGTTGGCTTGCCTCTTGGCATTGCAGCAAAGCTGGTATTGGAAGATAAAATCTCCCTGAGTGGTTTACACATTCCAATATTGCCCGAAATCTATAAACCTGTGCTGGCCGAATTGAAAAAGGAAGGGATAGCGTTTAACAATGAAATTCAAATACACAACCCCGGGTGATTACTTATTAAAAGCACTATCCCTTTTGTATAAAAAGCTAATGGGTTAAGACTTGCTATTGTTCTAATGGCATCGCCCGCTACGCCGGCTCAGTGTAGGCAATTCGTATGCCTCTCAACATTCTTTCTTCGGAAGCTGTTTTGATGGTTGAGCCAATCTCAATATGATACATGTATTTATCCAGTATTTTTCCGCCGGCATCAAAATGATCGATTACTTTTTGAAGAAAATTATCGGGAGCGGATATTCCGGGAGGGCAAGCTTCGTACGAAACCTCAACCTCGCCCGAATAAGCGTGATGATCGATGTGGTGTTTTAATATCCAAACGGTCAGGTCTTCGGAAGAGTTGTTTTTATAATAAATGGTAATGGTTTTCATAATAGAGCCTACTCTTAATAAAATAGGCGCTATTAAAGTTCCATTGTTTGATACTCTTCCATCCTGGTAGTTGTCGGTGTAGGCACCATTGCCGGGTGGGAAGAAAAAGCTGGCATCGATGTACAATACCCTTGCTGCAGGTCGAAGAGCTGCAATGAGGTTGCCGGCTAAATTCTTTTTTACAGGGGTTGTTTTTTTGGTGGGTGTCGATTTTTTAGGGCCAATCGCTTTTTTCACGGGCGGATTTTTTTTTGCGATGTTTTTTTTAATTGTCTTTTTTGCATTCTTTTTAGTTGAAGTAGCCATAGTTTTTTGTTTTAATAGTGCGTGTAAAAAAACTGAAGTAATGCGTATGTTCAGGAAAATTTCGCACTCAGGGGAAAGGATAAACCAATCAACCAATCAACAAAAAATAGTGCCAAACTATCGGATGGTCCTCTATTGATGCCTTGCCAGCTTTTCCAGGAGCACCTTAACGCCCTCCGTTGCGGGCATTTCAATAGCCACCACATCGTGCAAATCCGAAGAATAGGGTATCTTTTTATCTATTATGAATTTGGGGATGCCGGGTGGTGCACAATTCACCAGTCCTGCCGCCGGATATACCACCAATGATGACCCTATTACCACAAAATGTGTAGCGGTCCTTACTATTCTTATCGCCTGCTCCATCATCGGCACGGCTTCTTCAAACCAAACAATGTGCGGACGTAATTGTGCTCCATCTTCTGCCTTATCTCCCACACTCATATCGCCGCTGATATCGTACACAAGCCGTTCGTTTTTTTCGCTGCGCATCTTAAGGATCTGTCCGTGCAGGTGCAGCACATTGCCCGAACCAGCCCGTTCGTGTAAATCGTCGATGTTTTGTGTAATGATACTAACGTCAAAGTTTTTTTCCAGTTCCGCTAATCCGTAATGCGCTGCATTGGGTTTCGCGTTGCGCACATCTCTCCTGCGCATATTGTAAAAATCCAATACCAATTGTGGATCTTTCTTCCATGCACGCGGAGTGGCAACATCTTCAATGTTATAACCCTCCCACAAGCCATCGCTGTCCCTGAAGGTTTTTAAACCACTTTCGGCGCTGATTCCGGCGCCTGTTAGTATTACTATCTTTTTAGCTTTCATTTTAACATCTCAAAATCTAAAATGGGGATATCTAAAAATATGGAAGCATCACTACTCAAGATGATTAGTTGGTGATATGCAGCGCCTCTTTTTCTGCATCCAGCAAAAAATTATGCTGGTTGGCTATGAATAGATTTTTATAACTGTTGATCTTTACCCAATACACTATCCAGCACACCAGGCTGGCTAAAGCCATTAACCCTGCAATTAAAGAAAAGAAGGCCACATTTTGAAAGTGCATATTATTAAAAATAAGGCTTCCCAGATACAGCAGGGTCATCGTTATCCCTAAGGTATAAGTGGGCTTACTCTCGGGCAGCGGGAGGTTCAGTCGCATGCATTCATTTTTTATGGAATCGGATAAGCGGCTGACTATAATGAACTGCCACACGATATTAAAAAGGGGAACAAGCAAAAGCCACACCTGCCCCGGCGCCATCATCCTGCTTTCGAATGCAATCGTTTTTAATGTTTTTTGCAGCGTGAACAAATAAAAGATTACCGGTATAATAATAGCAAGCAAAAGTGCGAACTTTATTCCCTCATCGGCGAATGATTCCATGGTTACAATTTTAATAATAAATATAACGTATTAATCGGGCGATTTCTTTTATAAGTGGTATTTATCATCCGGCGATCTTCCTTTATTTTTATTGTCCGAAAAATATACCAATATGCAAACAGCACATGAAATTGATTACCGTATTTACGGCGAGGAAATGCAGTATGTAGATGTTGAACTGGATCCGGGTGAAACAGCCATGGCCGAAAGCGGCGCATTTATGATGATGGATGATGGCATACAAATGCAAACCATTTTTGGCGACGGAAGCCATCAGCAGAGTGGTGGGTTGATGAATAAATTATTCAGTGCGGGCAAGCGGCTGCTTACCGGTGAGAGTTTATTTATGACCGCTTTTACCAATATCGGGAATGGCAAAAAGAGAGTGGCTTTTGCCTCTCCGTATCCCGGTAAGATTATTCCAATCGATTTGTATGAACTGGGCGGTAAAGTGGTATGCCAGAAAGATTCTTTTTTGTGCGCAGCACGGGGAGTAAGTATTGGGATCGAATTTCAAAGAAGATTAGGTACCGGACTGTTTGGAGGCGAAGGATTTATTATGCAGAAGCTGGAGGGCGATGGCATGGCTTTTGTACATGCGGGCGGGCATGTATTTCAGCGAATATTACAAACGGGCGAAACCTTAAGGATCGATACCGGCTGCCTTGTAGCCTATACCAAAGACATCCATTACGATATACAATTTGTAGGCGGCATACGCAACACTATATTTGGTGGTGAAGGATTGTTTTTTGCCACATTGCGCGGACCTGGCAAAGTATGGATTCAAACCCTTCCCGTTAGCCGTTTGGCCAGCCGCATATTAACTTATGGAACAGTAAACCGCAGGGAAGAAGGTAGTTTATTAGGCGGACTGGGTAATTTGCTGGATGGAGATGGAAGATAGG
>CAYMKT010000049.1:9969-18417 GCA_964391065.1 uncultured Terrimonas sp.
GAAGGTAGTTTATTAGGCGGACTGGGTAATTTGCTGGATGGAGATGGAAGATAGGTATGTGGTATCAGGTATTGGGTATCAGGTATCAGGTAACAGGTATGAGGTATCAGCCGTCAGCTATCAGATGAATACTCCTTTTTTTGTATCGTTCATAGTCGCTGACAGCCTCTTTGGTTTTTTTAATTTGTAGTGTATGGTTGCGTTTTGTTTCGGATTTCGGATTTTAGATTTTCGAGCTTAACAATTTGAAATTTGGTTCTTGTGATTTGGTCCTTTGTATTCCTATTGCCTCACACCTTATGTATCTCGCTCGTAAAGTGAAATTTTATATCGGGATTGTTGGCGATTTCCGTGTTTAAGAACCACTCGCTTTGTGCCAGGTATACTAAATGCCCGTCTTTATCCGATACCACGTTGCCTGTTTTAAACCGGGTAAAATCATCCAGCTTTTTCTTGTCATCAGATGTAATCCAACAAGCCTTAAAAAACGGAAGGGTGTTGAACTGAACAGACGCGCCATACTCATGCAACAGCCGGTATTGAATCACCTCAAACTGGAGATCGCCCACGCAACCAATAATTTTCCGGTTTCCTCCATGCTGGGTAAACAATTGGGCAACTCCTTCGTCGGTAAGTTGCAGGAGTCCTTTTTCCAACTGTTTTGTCTTCATAGGATCTTTATTTACCACCTCTTTAAACAATTCCGGAGAAAAGCTGGGAATGCCTGTAAAATAAAAATCCTCCCCGTCTGTCAGCGTATCGCCTATTTTAAAATTGCCCGTGTCAAATAAGCCTACCACATCGCCGGGAAAAGCATCTTCAATAATTTCTTTCTGTCGTGCCATAAACGAATACGGATTGCTGAAGCGAATGTCCTTATCTAACCGAACATGGTGATAATATTTATTGCGTTCAAATTTGCCGGAGCAAACCCTTAAAAAAGCAATGCGGTCGCGATGCTTGGGATCCAGGTTCGCGTGGATCTTGAATATAAAGCCGCTGAATTTTTCTTCACCCGGGCAAACCTCTCTTTCTGAAGTGGGGCGACACAATGGTGCTGGCGCTATGCGGATAAACGTGTCCAGCATTTCTTTTACTCCAAAATTATTAACTGCACTGCCAAAAAAAACAGGGGCTGTTTGACCCAGCAGGTAATCTTCGGCATTGAGCTGTCCATATACACCGTCTATCAATTCTATGTCTTCTCTCAATTGGCCGGCATCACGTTCTCCTACCTTGGTAACCAATATTGGTTCACCCAGGCTGGTAATATGCACAACATCGTCGTCGTTAGCTTTGGTATTGGGTGTAAACAGCAGCAGGTTTTTTTCAAACAGGTTGTACACCCCTTTAAACTCTTTGCCACTATTGATAGGCCAGGTCATTGGGTGCAGTTGTATACGCAGTTCTTTCTCTATTTCTTCCAGCAGATCAAAAGGCATTTTCCCGTCCCGGTCCATTTTATTGATGAACACAATGACGGGGGTGTCGCGCATCCGGCACACTTCCATCAGCCGGCGGGTTTGTTCCTCTACGCCATTTACGCTGTCAATAACCAGTATAACGCTGTCTACCGCGGTAAGCGTCCGGTAGGTATCCTCGGCAAAGTCTTTATGCCCTGGGGTATCCAGCAGGTTAATGAGCATGCCTTCGTATTCAAAAGTCATTACGCTGGTGGCGACCGATATACCACGCTGTTTTTCAATTTCCATGAAATCGCTGGTAGCGTGTTTCTTTATTTTATTGCTTTTAACGGCGCCTGCAGTTTGAATAGCGCCTCCAAAAAGGAGTAGTTTCTCGGTTAACGTGGTTTTACCGGCATCCGGGTGCGAGATGATGGCAAAAGTTTTACGTTTGTTGATTTCGGCTGTATATTTCATTGGGGCGCAAAGGTAAGGATATGAAGCTTATTGTCCTACCATAAACAGTGCATTGCAGAACATCAATTTGCCATTTTGCCAAAAGTTTCTGAACAATAAATTGTCTGCCAGGTAAACGATGGTGCCTTTTTGTAAATCCTCTACACCATAAATCAATCCATCGTTCAGTTTCTTTTTCAATTTCGCGCCCACAAATCCGGCTACCAGGTTATCTCTTTTTATTACACCAACATTCCATCCATTTTTGATAAACTCATACACCTTGTCATCTATTTTCAGCGTATAATAATATTCGGGATAGCCAAAAGCCAGGGGGTGGCTATTATCCAGTTGAACTTTATATATTGACCCCGGGGTTGTGGAAGAAATATTTTCCCGGTCGTGATCCCCGAATCTTTTTAGTGCAGCATATACATCTTTTTTATCCGCTGTATCGTTGTCATCGCCTTTCTTAAACCTGATCCCGGTTTGCAACGTAGCCAATGAGGCAACAGCGTTTTCCAATGCAATGAGTTTTCCCCCGCCTTCCACCCAATTTTTTAATTTATCGAAATCTTTGTTGTTCAAAAATGGATAGTTGCCATCGGGTAAGATCAATACATCCATCTCATCCCAATTCATCCGGTCAAAATGATTGGTATTAATAAGCGTAACGGGGTAATTTAACTCTTGTTCCAAAAAGAACCAGATTTCCCCGGCAGCGTTGGCGTTGGCGCCTTCCCCGCTTACCAGCACTATTTTAGGCGCTTTCATATATTTTACATTTTCGCTGCCAAAATCATATCCTTTATCTACCAGTCCGCTGTTCACAGGGTAGGCTTTAATGTTTTGCTCATTGCATACCCCGGCAACTATGGTCCATAAGTTGTTACTTAGGTTTTTGTTTGATGTTTTTAATACGATTACGGCCCCGGCCTTAAACTTTTGCCCATCGAGTTCAAAGTCTTTGGCGGCAAAACGGATTTTTACATGCTTTTGCATCAGTTGCGCCAGGGCTTTGGCGCTTTGCATCCCCTCCCATGGAATAACATAGCCGTAGGTTTCTGCAGGTGTATTTATAATTGCCGGGGGCTTTGAATTTTTTCTGAGGTCGTTAATTTTTTCTTTGGTAGCGTATGCTTTTAATCCAAAAACATAAGGCAACGCCCATGCTGAAATATCATAGGTAACAGAATCCACTAGTTTTGACTTGGGTTCAAAAAGAACGCTTAACAAAGTAGACCGCGGTTGTAGACTGCTAATAACGATGTCGCCTTCGCCGATGGCAAATGGTTCTTCTTTTCCGGTAAAATAATTGTATCCCTTTGCATTCCCTTTAGCGGAACCATATTGAATATGATTTTTATCAAGTAAACTGGTTAAAGCGGCAATTCTTTGAGCGGCGCCTTCCTCATATTTAATAATGTAAGTTTTATATTCTCCGGTACCGGTGGCTATGGCATTATTAAAAAACTGACTGAATTCTTTAACCAGTTTATCCGCGTTTTTTGAAGCTATTTCAATGGTGCTTAAGCCGCTTGTGTAATGATGCATCATTCTGTCTGCCAGCGTGAGGGTATCTCCTTCCTTTTTATAAACCCCAAGTCCAGCGGCGCCTCCCCCACCCTGCTCATATGTCATTCCTATTGCACCGTTATAGATGGGGTAGGTATCTCCGTAAGAAGGATAATACAGGTCAAAAATTTCTTTGGTAAAAAAAAGCCAGCCGTTGGCATCAAAATATTTAGCATTATTTTTTCCGATACTCACCTGGAAATCGCGCTGCCATTGAGTTACTGCCTCGTGGTAAGGTTGTGCGGCTGGCGCAAAGTAGTATGGCGCGTTAATGCCCTGTTCATGATAGTCAACATGTACCTGTGGCAGCCATTGCTGGTATAACAGTAATCTTTGCTGCGACTCCAGTTGTGTTTGCCACGCCCAGTCGCGGTTTAGGTCAAAATTATAATGATTGGTACGTCCTCCCGGCCATGGTTCCATGTGCTCCCGCGCCGTTAATTCGGGGTTGTAATGCTTACCTACAACCGTGTTAAACCAATTCACATAACGATCGCGCCCGTCCGGGTTAATGCAGGGATCCATTATTACTATTGTATTTTTCAACCATTCCTTTGTTTTTTTATTAGCGGGATTGGCCAATTCATAGAGCGTTAGCATCGCTGCTTCTGATGATGAAGCTTCATTGCCATGTACATTGTAGCTAAGCCAAACAATAACGGGTGCATTTTCATCCCGGGTAGTTTTCTCCTGGGCAAGATGCGCCAATCTCAAATTGTTATTGCGTATATTTTCAAGATTTTTTATATTTTCTTCTGTTGAGACAAATGCCGCAATTAGCGGACGGCCTTCATTGGTTTGCCCATATCCCTGCAATTGTACCGTTGCAGGCAAAGCCGAAGCTACGTGGTTGAAATAATTAACGATATTAAAGTGCGCGGTGAACCGGGTACCCAACTTATATCCCAAAAAATCATCGGGCGATTTCAGTTGAGCGCCGGCAATGAAACAGCCTGCTAAAAAAGAAATCAAGAATACCGTACGCTTTACCATGAACCTGTATTTGAAGAAGCAATTTAAGAAAGCATACCGCATAAACAATAGGATGGTCCGCACATACCATCAAAAATCTTTTTACCTTCCGGCCTACAATACTTACCACATGAAGCAGTTTCTTTATTTTGTTTTGTTAGCGGCTGTGGCAATATGCTCTGTAATTTCCTGCACGAATAGCCATGTCAACGATTCATTCAATCCCTTTTCCTACAAAATAAAGAAGACGGTAAAGGTTTCAAATGGCGCCGTGGTTTCGGCTCACCCTCTGGCGAGCAAGGTTGGAGTTATGATCCTGGAAAAGGGCGGTAATGCAGTGGATGCCGCTATTGCCACTCAACTGGCACTGGCGGTAGTATACCCTGGTGCTGGAAATATCGGCGGCGGAGGATTTATGGTAGCCCATCTTAACAATGGTAAAAGTATTGCCATAGACTACCGCGAGAAAGCGCCGGCGGCCGCTACGCGGGATATGTACCTGGATGATAAAGGAAACGCTGTAATGAAGTTGAGTCAGAACGGACACCTTTCCGCAGGTGTACCTGGTACAGTTGCCGGTTTGTTTGAGTCGATGAAATACGCAACGCTGCCGTTTCAGCAACTGATTCAACCGGCAATCGATTTAGCCCGGAACGGCTTTGCCATTACGGCCGCAGAAGCCGAATCCTTAAACAGCATACAAGAGCAGTTGTTGCAGTACAATACTTCCAAAATGGCTTTTACCAGTCGCAATGGCTGGAAGGCAGGGGATACGCTTATGCAGGTTGATCTTTCCGAAACATTAACGCGCATTGGCAAAGAGGGAAAAAAAGGATTTTACGAAGGCGAAACGGCCCGTCGGATCGTATCGGAAATGTTGAAGGCGAATGGACTTATAACAGCAGAGGATCTTAAAAATTACGAAGCCAAAGAAAGAGCTCCGCTTGTGTTTGACTATAAAGGATATACCGTTATTTCAATGCCCCTACCCAGCAGTGGCGGCATTATTTTGCAGCAATGTTTGAAGATGACCGAGCAAAAAGGCCTGGAAAAGATGGGATTCCTGTCTGCGCAATCTGTACAACTAATGACGGAAGCGGAAAGAAGGGCCTATGCCGACAGGGCGGAATTTATGGGTGATCCTGATTTTGTACAGGTGCCGGTGCAAAAACTGGTTAGCGATGCCTACCTCAGCAATCGAATGCTGGATTGTATACCTGGCAAGGCGGGCAGCAGTAAAATTACAAAACCCGGAAATCTATCCAAAGAAAGTGAAGAGACTACACATGTTTCGGTGGCAGATAAGTGGGGAAACGTAGTGGCTGTTACCACCACGCTTAACGGAAGCTATGGCAGTAAAACCGTTGTTGGAGGCGCTGGGTTTTTCTTAAATAACGAAATGGATGATTTTAGCGTGAAACCCGGCGTACCTAATATGTACGGTGCTTTAGGAACAGAAGCCAATGCCATTGAGCCTGGCAAAAGGATGTTAAGTTCAATGACCCCAACGATTGTTTTAAAAGACAATAATCCCTATTTAGTGGTGGGCACTCCCGGGGGCACTACCATTCCTACTTCTGTTTTTCAAACCATTGTTAATATGATCGACTTTGGACTAAACGCTTCTGATGCAGTTAATAAACCTAAATTTCACCACCAGTGGATGCCTGATGAAATATTTGTGGAAAAGGATTTTCCAGCCGGGGCAATCGATTCATTGAAAGCGATGGGATATACCGTAACACCGCGCGGAAGCATTGGCAGAACGGAATTGATCAAAATTGAAAAAAATAAAGTGGGTAACGGTTATGTGTTAGAGGCAGTGGCCGATAATCGGGGTGACGATTCAGCAGAAGGATATTAGTGAGAAAATGGCAAAAAAGCGGGAGAAAACAGTAACTTAGCATAATTACTTTTTTTAATGTCTTCGCAAAAGAACAATCATAGGCAAACAAATACCGACCCGGAGGAAAGCATGCTTAACGAACCGGAAGAAAGTTATACCGCCATTCGTTCCACCAACTCTACGGGCTTCTTTTTCGAATCTGAAGACGACCGCCTTATTAAAGATGCCACCCGGCCAGATTCGGAAAAACTGCAACTTTTTACCCAAATGCTCCGCAGGAACGCAATGTTCGATAAGTTACAAAAAAAATAATGCTACAATACGTTTTGTATGGATGTGTTGGATGAAGAACTATTGAAGTTTTGGAGAAAATTGAATGAACATCATGTAAAATTTATAATGGTGGGTGGATTAGCAACCCGATTCCATGGGTACAACCGCGCTACGGATGATTTGGACATGTGGATAGAAGACACGAGGGAAAACCGGCGTAATTTAAGACAGGCATTTGCAGCCCTGCACTATGGCGACTATCCTACTATCGAAACCATGCAGTTTGTACCGGGATGGACAAGTTTTTATGCAGCGGGTATTGTGCTGGACATCATGACTTCGATGAAAGGATTAGACGACCTCTCGTTTACCGACTGTTACCAGGTAGCCGAAGTTGCGAGTATAGCCGGTGTGCATATATACTTTCTGCATATTAACCATCTTATCCGGAATAAGAAAACGGTTAACCGGCCTAAAGATCAGGTAGACGTAACCTATCTCGAAAAAATAAAAAAATTGCTGAATAAATAGGACACCCAAAACGTCAAATCTTAGAAGATAATTTTAATCCGGCAATAGAAGCAATCAGCAGGAAAATAAAAAACAAACGCCAGAACGTGGCGGGCTCCTTAAAAAAGAAAATTCCGATTATTACGGAGCCTACCGCTCCAATGCCCGTCCACACGGCATAACCCGTGCCTATCGGGATGGTTTGTATGGCTTTGTTCAGAAGCATAAAGCTCAGGGTTATAGAAACAAAGAAGCCAACGCTCCACCA
This sequence comes from uncultured Terrimonas sp., assembly GCA_964391065.1. Taxonomy (GTDB): domain Bacteria; phylum Bacteroidota; class Bacteroidia; order Chitinophagales; family Chitinophagaceae; genus Agriterribacter. The sequence goes on from CAYMKT010000049.1 coordinate 17,273, forward strand.
GGTATGTTTAAAATTGTTGCTCATTTTCAGGCAAGTGGTGAAAGCAACTTCGAAAAAACCCGCCAATATCAATATGAACCATGCCATACAAATTTTTTATGGAGTGACAGAATGCCGCAAAAGAAATAGATTATGGTGTTTCGGCAAAATAAATCCATTTATACATTTTGCTGGTAAATATTCAACTCCGCTCGTTTTTGGAGGGGATCCATCATATAGGTGAGCAGGCTATTATCTTCCAGCAACTCCACCACCCTGAACCCGCGGTATGGGGTACCCCAACTTCCCCCAAAATGACCATCGAACAGGAAAGGAATGTTGCTTAAAAATTTTATGCCATCCTGGTCGTGATCGTGGCCGTTGAACACGGCCCTTACATTTTTTGAGGAAAGTAAAAGTTGCTGAAAAGGCTCGCAACTCACCGCATGGGTAGTCCATTTTACCGGGGTAATATGCAGGAATATAAATATGTTCTTTGCGTTTTTGTGCTGCTCCAGTTTGGCCGCGAACCATTCCTGGTCGGGACACAAATATTTCCCTTTTTCGTCGGCGGTGGTACCCAGCAGTAAAACATTTTCATCCAAAACCACATCATGGTTAATGCCCATATCCCATGTTTCTACCCATCTTTCGGGGCTTACCATATCGTGATTACCCTTTGTTACATACAGTGGCATATTGCATCGCTTTATCAGTTGGTAAGCGGGGCTCAGGAAGTTGGGGTTATTATGAATGATATCCCCGTTAAATACAGAAAAATCGAGCGGCTGCACGGCATGAAAATCATTAATCGCATTGGTAATGTTGTCGAAATTTGATTCAAACGTGGTTCCTGCCTCACCATAATGCCCGTCGGAGGTTATGGCAAAACGCAGAACAGCTTTTTGGAGAAAATTTTTGGCAGTGGCAGTTTTAACAATGCCGTTCGACATTAGAAAAAGTGCAGTGGCGGAAAGTCTTTGAACAAATCTTCTTCTTTGCATGAGCATTGCGGTTTAGAAAGGGAATTAAACTTCACTCCAATATCTGACATCGCAAGATGAAGAAAGATAGGTAACAAAGTCGGGATACTGAAATTTTCGTTACGGAAAGAAAATTAGGATCAAAAGCCCACTGCTTTGTCATAATTTGGGGAAGTTAAGCGT
>CAYMKT010000049.1:18517-21660 GCA_964391065.1 uncultured Terrimonas sp.
AGAAAATTAGGATCAAAAGCCCACTGCTTTGTCATAATTTGGGGAAGTTAAGCGTTAATGATCCGTTCAGCATCATTACACAACCTTAAAATATGAAACTTTCACTTTTCCTATTGGTATTGAATTGGCGCATCAGCAGGGTTTACCTATTTTTACAAATTAATTCCCCAGCCTGAAAACTGCACGCAAAATATTAAAAGCTGTAATACTGGCATTGCTTTTTTTAATGGTAATGTCTGCTATCCTCGTCAATACTACTACGGTACAAAACTGGCTGGTTAACGTAATTACGCAACGGTTATCAAAAGATCTTCAAACGGATGTATCCATTCGGCATGTTCATTTCACCCTGTTCAATAAAATGAATCTTGAAGGTGTGTATGTTCAGGATCAAAACAAGGATACCCTTTTATATGCCGGCAAGTTAAGTGTTCGTATTACCGATTGGTTTTTTGTTAAAGACCAGGTGGTGCTAAAATATATTGGGTTGGAAGATGCCAGTATTCATGTTCACCGGGTAGACTCCGTGTGGAATTACCAGTTTTTGATTGATTATTTTTCTTCTCCCTCATCTTCAAAAAACAAAAAACAGATTGCGCTGTCGTTAACTGAAGCCGGGTTAAAGCAAATTCACATTAAGCAAACCGATGAATGGCGCGGGCAGGATATGGAGCTGGCATTAAAAGAATTAACAATAGAAGCTGATGAAATTGATTTTTCGAAGAAATTGGTCAATATTAAAACGCTTCATATTGACGAACCTGCCTTTACAATATATGATTATACCGGTCGCCGCCCCAGGCTTTTAACGGTTAATAAAACGATCGACGATTCAATAAGCAGCCCTTTTAATACCGGCGGGTGGCAGTTGCGCATTAATGAACTAACGATGGATAATGGTGCGTTTAAAAGCAATAGGGACGTTAAACGGGATGTATATGATTATTTCGATGCCAGCCGTATTCATTTTTATGCAATCAACGGGAAACTTAAAAATGTAGCGCTAGTTCAGGATACTTTATTTGCCAATATCAGTTTGAGTACCAAAGAAAGATCCGGGTTTACTGTTAAGTCCTTGACGTCAAAGTTCAGGATGGAACCCGGAGCAATGATATTCGATAGCCTGGATATAAAAACACCGTCCAGCCATCTCTCCCACTATTATGCGATGCGCTACCAAGACTTTAATGATGATATGACTGATTTTATCAGTAAAGTAAAGTTGGAGGGAAGATTTGAAAACAGTATTGTACATAGCAGGGACATCGCTTATTTTGCGCCGGAACTCAGGCGTTGGAACCGTTTGATCAAGATCGATGGCGATGTTAAGGGAACCATAGATAATTTAGATGCCAGGAACTTTGTGGTAGAATCCGGCCGTAACAGTTACCTTAACGGCAATATAAAAATGGTGGGGTTGCCCGATATTGACTCTACTTATATTGATTTTAAAGCCAATCATTTTCGTACAACTTATGACGACGTAGCAAGTATCATTCCGGCGCTTAAAAATATTACCGATCCACGCTTAAACGAAATTAAAAACATTCAGTTCAACGGAACATTTACGGGGTTCCTTCGGGATTTCGTTACTCATGGCACCATTCAAACCAATCTCGGCACCGTTATTTCCGATCTCAATATGAAGTCTCCTGTTAACGGCACTACAGTTTATTCAGGCAAGGTAGCTGCTGTTAATTTTGATTTGGGGGTTTTTCTGGGGGTTAGCCGCCTGGGAAAAGTTTCATTTAATGGAAATGTAAAAGGACGGGGCTTCAGCAGTGAAACACTCAATACCCACCTGGAAGGCAATATTTCCAGGCTGGAATATAATAACTATGGCTATCAAAATATTGCCATCAATGGTCATATGGAAAAGCAGCTTTTTAAAGGAGCGGTTAATATTGATGATACCAGTGTGATTGTTAAACTGGATGGTGATATTAATTTTAATGCCTCCAAACCTGAGTTTAATTTTTTTGCCGATATCCAGAGAAGCAATCTAAAAACGCTGGGGTTTGCCCGGGAGGATGTCAACGTTATCGGTAAGTTCGACATGAACTTTAATGGCGACAATATCGATGACTTTTTGGGTACCGTTTCTTTGTACGATGTAGCGGTTACCAAAAACGATCAAACCTTTGTATTTGATACACTCACCTTAAGTTCGCAGTTGATAGATAAACAAAAAATATTACAGTTACGCAATACCGAAGCATCGGCTTTTTTAATGGGAAATTTTACCATTCGTGAATTACCGGAAGCGGTAAAGCAGTTTTTGAACAAGTATTACCCTGCGTATATCCCCCCGCCTGAAAAAGCCATCAATAACCAGAATTTTCTTTTTCAGCTTGATGTTAAAAATATAGATCAATACCTCACGCTTATTCATCCTAAGCTAAGAGGTTTTAACAACAGTACGATTGTTGGTTCGCTTAACTCCGAAACCAATTTGATGGCAATAAGCGCTATGGTTCCTTACGCCGCGTATGGAAACCTTGCCGTTCAGGATTTTCGGTTAACCGGGCTTGGCGATATGGATAGTTTGAAATTAACAAGCATAGTGGGCAACACCGTTGTGAACGACAGCCTTCAATTTCCTGGCAGTAACATCTCTATCGCATCCAGTAATAATGTATCTCAACTGAATATCAGTACCGCCGCCACGCAAACCATTAACGATGCAAAGCTTTCTGCACAGATCACGAACCTCGAAGATGGTATAAAAATAAATTTCGATCCATCCAGCATTGTACTGAATGAAAAGACCTGGAAGATAGACGAGGGAGGAGAACTAACGCTGAGCCAATCGTACATTGATGCCAGGAATATTTTGTTCAGCAACGGCGACCAGGAAATATCCATTGTGAGCAGGCATTCCGATGTAGGAACATGGGATGATATCATTGTAGAATTGAAAAAGATAAACATTGGCGATTTCATGCCGTTTATAGTCAAAGAGCCACGCATGGAAGGCATGGCCACCGGAAACATTACCATCGAAGACGCCTTTCGTAATATGTACATCTCTGCCGATCTGAAAGCCGAACAATTCAGGCTTGCAAACGATTCAATAGGCATGATAAGTATTAACGGCGCGTGGGATGACAACAATAAAAATGCAACCTACGAGGTAATTTCAG
>CAYMKT010000049.1:21760-24740 GCA_964391065.1 uncultured Terrimonas sp.
ATTAACGGCGCGTGGGATGACAACAATAAAAATGCAACCTACGAGGTAATTTCAGATAACAAGAATTACAAGTTCAGTATTGCCGGTTCCTACGATATGGTTGATACGCTCAACCAGCAGATCAATGCCAAAGCTAATTTTGAATCTACCAGCATCCATTTTCTTGAGCAGTACCTTAGTTCAATATTCGGCAATATGAAAGGCTTTGCAACGGGGAATCTCAGGATGAGCGGAAACATACAGAAACCGGAATATACCGGGGCAATTGAGGTTAAGAACGCGGGGTTAAAAGTGTTGTATACCCAATGCTATTATACTTTTGATAGCGCCAGGATTGTTTTTACCCCTGGAAAAATTGATTTCGGCACCGTTTTGCTACATGATACCTTAGCCGTGAACGGCAGAAAAACCCGCAATACCGCTACACTTACCGGAAACCTGGAACATTCTAATTTTAATGATTTTAGTTACAACATCTTTATTAACACCGACCGGCTATTATTGTTGAACACCGGCAGTTCTGATAACAGTACCTTTTACGGCGAGGCGGTTGGAAAAGCTAATTTCAGGTTTGTAGGGCCCGACGACGATATGAGAATGGTTATTACCGGAGAACCTGTTGATAGCTCCAATATTTATATCAGGTCTACATCTTCTAAGGAAAGCGGCAGCGCTAACTATATTATCTGGAAAGAATACGGCAGGGAAATGAATGTGGATTCCCTCGGTTCCCTTTCATCACAACTTAATATTGACATGAACCTCACGGCTAATGGTTACACCCGTATGTTTATGGTATTGGATGAAGTCACCGGCGATATCATAGAAGCAACCGGCAGCGGTACGTTAAAAATGCATACAGGCACCAGTTCCCCCTTTACCATTAACGGCAAATACACGATAGACCGCGGATATTATCGCTTTAGTTTTCAGGAAATATTTAAAAAACCCTTTGTACTGTTACCCAATGAGGGAAGTTATATAAGATGGGATGGCGATCCCAACCTTGCAGAAATTAATTTAAAAGCCAAGTACATAGCGAGTGATGTAAAACTCAGCTCATTGTATTCAGAACAAAGCCAAACCACCGATCCGGAATTGGTACGGTTAAAGAGTGAACGAACAGATGTTGATGTACTTTGTACACTGACTGGTTCACTGGGTAAGCCTGATATTTACTTTGACATCGCCTTGCCCGCCAATAGCGATGTAAAAAACAGTCAGCGCCTGCTGGGCGATCTTCAGCGGATCAATAACGACGATAATGAAAAAAACAAGCAGGTGGCTTATTTGATTGTATTCAGAAGCTTTGCTCCAATTGGCCAGTATAACGTACAACAAACAGACGCGGCCACCTTTGCTTTTAACACCATTTCCGAATATGTGTCGGGATACCTGAGCAGTTCGCTGAAAACATTATTGTATGGCATTTTTAAAGACCCTACCTTAAGCGTAAACTTCAACTATACAAGAGCTTCAATAGACCCTACAGGAACGGGTACTTCAAACAATAATACCGTGAATTTTACCCGGGATAATATTAGTCTCCAGTTCATCAAATCTTTACTGAACGATAAACTGGTGGTTACTTTTGGGAGTGATTTTAATTTTGTGAGCAGCGGTTCTCAATCAACTGTGGACCAGGAAAGTACTAACTTCCTTTTTTTACCCGATGTAACTGCCGAATATAAAATTACACCCGATGGTAAGTTCAGGGTAAGTTGTTTTTACCGCAGTAATTTTGATGTGCTCTCTACCACTGGTAAAAGAAACAGGGCGGGGGGAAGTATTTCTTTCCGGACAGAATTCGATTCAGAGAAAATAAAAAAGAAAAGGGAAGCATTAAAGCAAAAAACAGATAACCAGGAAGGCGATTCCACTGTGGTAAAATTATTTTAGCCTGGCGTTCATTATAAAAAAGTAATCTCGGCTTCTCTTTCCTGTTTCACCATCTTTTTCTCGGCAAACGCCGGGCGGTGTTTGTAATGAATCAGCCCGTACGAAACTACCAGAATGGCTATAATAGTGGATAGATTGTAGATCAAAAAGCTATCATGTATGGCGCTTTGATCCGGTAACAGGTAGGCATAAATAAAAGTAATTACCGATACGCCATATTCAAACAGCAGGGCGTAGTAAATGAATTGCATTGAATAGGCTGCATGTTCGTGTTTTATTCCCCTGATATAGTGTGTAATAATCCAGATGATATACATTAGTATTATAGCCAGCCCCAATCCTACCATCAGGGTTTCTGCATAGTCCTGCAAATGAGTAATCACAGTAATCAGCAGCGCCGCCCATAAAAATGCAGGCAGCATTTTTCTGATACTGTTCTTTATAGCTTTAATATGCGCCGTTCTGTAAAGGATAAACAGCATAAAGGGAGCATCGGAAAGGTTATACAGTCTTTCGGTAACTATCATAAAACGGCTGCTGGTGAAGGTTTCACTATAGTATAATACATTAATAATGCCCGCCAACAGCCAGTATGCCGCAAACCAGGTAAACATACGCTGCTTTAAAAGCTGCCTGGCTGCCAAAATTAAAAAGGGAACGAAAAAGGAGACAGCAGCTATCGCAGCAATGATTTGATAGGTATAGGGTGCTTCTTTCACTTTTTACGAATTAATCTATAAGCGAAATAGCATATTTTTTATTGTTAATACATGTTTATTGTGGGATTTGTACCCAACTAGCGGGTTGCAGAAATTACGATGAATTGTAAACGACATCGTAAAAAACATAGCATATACTTTACCCGGGATCAAAAAATACGGTAAAAATTTTGGGTTGTTGATATTAATCCATGTTTATTTGCTGTGCTGCAAAACAAAATTCCCGAACGGAGCGATTTCTTTTATCAGCATTATTTCTTAGGCAGTCCACTTGCTCTATCTGCTTATTGGGTAAATCCTCGCATAATCAGCGATTCAGGGAGTAATTAACTAATGTATCCCCCAGGTGTTTGGAGGAGTTT
>CAYMKT010000050.1:0-16992 GCA_964391065.1 uncultured Terrimonas sp.
ACGAAAACAGGAAGGATCAGGCGGGTGGCGACAATACACCGTGGAGTTGTTTTCGGGAGCTTTTCCAGGCGATGGATGCCATTAAAAATTAGCTTAAAGCGGGATACGCCATCTACTTTACATCACCACTCTTAAGCGCCTATGGAAAAATCAATGGTAATAAACTCCATATCGTCCACGCCTCATATTGCCAAAGTGGCTATAAAAATATATTCAACGCAGAACAAAAGTGATAGGTAATCAAAAACCAATAAGGTTTTCTCCGTCAAAAATCACAAGATTGGAGCCAGCCAGGAACAAATCCTGAATGCTTGAGTTGTAATATTTCAGCTTATGGAAAAGATCGCTATTGGAAATATTTCCGAGCGTTAAAAGTAATATTGCAGGGGGAGCACCTTTAACGTGGTAATAGTCGTAAAAATCTGAATCTTTAGTCAGAATAATCCTGTTTTCATTAATAGCTATTTCACGGATAGCTTTATCCTTCATCAAATGACCATCGGGGAAATGGCTGGTGTGTATCGAATCATATCCCAACAAGTCAAGCAATTCGCACAAACGGGCCGGCAATTGGGTGTCAATAATAAAACGCAACATGGTCAGCTTTTAATCAGGAAGCTTTTAATAAAGTTTTTGCGTTAGCCATATGTGCAGCATACTGTAAAACCGCTTTTATATCATCCTTTTCGAGGTAAGGATAATCATTCAGCACATCGTCTTCGCTCATGCCGCTAGCTAATAATTCCAAAAGTTGAGCGACGGTAAACCTCATATTTCTAATTGTAGGTTTACCATTACAAACTTCAGGGTTAAGCGTAATCCTCGCTAACAGGCTGTCCATCTTATTTTGTTTATTCAAATATACCGCTTATTTCTTTATCATTTTAAGACTGGTTAACAGTACCTTAAAACCGGTTTGATCAAGTGATTATTGCAAACCCAATCACAGATGGGTGGGTAAAGGAAAATATAATTCCGGAGAAGGCAGACTACAGCAATTCTTGCCGACCCTAAACCAGAACCAGCATGCATTTGAAATCTAATTGATAACTTGCAATATCATCTGGAAAAAGCTTTGCTACTTTATTGTCAACAATACCCCTGTTTCAAATATACTTCGAATGAAAATGATCGTCATTATCGCTTTGTTGTTTCCTTTTTCGTTGCCTGCTCAATCGTACAGCCTCTTTAACGGAAAGGATTTAAAAGGTTGGCATATTGATATACCCGAAATGGATACGAATGCGCTGGCAAAAAATCCATTCATCATACGAAATGGTTTACTGGTAAGCATGGGCGAACCACAGGGCCATTTAATAACAGATTCTGTTTATCAAAACTTCAGGTTACAGGTTGAGTATAGGTTTGCAGGAGAACCGGGCAATTGCGGGGTCTTAGTTTTCGCTTCCACTCCGCGCTCGCTATACAAAATGTTTCCAAAATCCATTGAAGTACAGATGATGCACGAAAATGCAGGTGATTTCTGGTGCATCGTGGAAGATATTACCGTGCCGGACATGGAAAAACGCCGCGGTCCGAAAAATGAATGGGGAATAACGGAAGGGAAAAAAAGACGCATCCCGAACCTTACCGACAATTCTGAAAAACCTTTAGGACACTGGAATACCATGATCATCGAATGCCTGTCAAACGCCATACGCGTATGGGTAAACGGCGACCTGGTGAATGATGGATTCAACTGCACTGCGCAAAAAGGGCAGATCGCCCTGCAGGCCGAGGGCGCAGAAGTAGAGTTCCGCAAAGTGGAACTTACCCGCATTAACGCACTAACACCGGTGGAAAAATAAGCACTGCATGAGCATTGTTCTTACTGTTACTTTCCTTCAATTTATTGTTTCCCTTACGCAAATACTCAACGACCAATAGTTGTACTGATCAGGCATTGGAACGGCGCAAACGATGCACCACGCGCAAACCGGTATTCCATCGAATAAACCTACCCTGGGCGTTTACCAATGCTCAACTTCCTGCCCTGACTCACTGCCAGAGCGATTCCAGCTACGAAAAAACTACACAAGCGCCGGTACCCCTACGGTATGCAGCAGCCAGCATATTACCTGGCTGCAACACTAAACTTATTGTTATGAAAGCTCCCCGTCGATTCATATCGCTTATGTTTTCGTGCGTGCTGCTATTACATGCGGCGGCAATGAAAAAAGATTTCGCACTTTATTTCGAACAACGCATCCAGGGAGAATCTACACTGCGGGTAACGGCCACTTACTATGTAAAAAGTGGCGATGCAGATTCAAAAAAAGCAGCCGGGTTCGCTACTAAATTCTGGAACGATAAAAGCGGGAAATTTAAGGCAACCATGGGTAATGGATTTCAGTTGACCGACTATATCCTGTACTTTGATTTGAAAGTGATTGAAGTAAGCGACCCGGAGGCAGAAATGCGTAAAGACAAAACCGGTAGGAATGACGCGATAACCCCCGACGGTTCAAGCAACAGTTTTACGGTGCTGCATAATGCCGGTCTTGGTAAAAGCGCCGGCAAAACCTTCTGCTGCAATATCATCAAAATCAAGGGGGATATGAAGGATGACCCGCAGGTGGGGCCACACGAGGTGGGGCATACATTGCTGATAAACCATGCGGGACCGCTTTCAAAAAGTGTTATGGCCGACGGGGCTACCGGCACAACCCTGGTTCTTGCCAAAGATGTTCAGCAAATTATTAACGGCGCATTCAATACGCCAACGCCACACAGAATAACCATTCACGGAGGACCATCCCTGGCCTTTGGCGAAGATAAAATGAAAGTAGTGTGTAAAATCAGGAACAGAACAAAGCAAACCCCTTTAAGAAGTTTTGCCCTGCTTAGCGATTAAGTGTGCAGCGTTTGTTATGATCCTGCATGCTCACCAATCCGGTAAACGGGCAATAGCTTTTCACCAAGTTCAGATCATTTCCAACCTCAAACAGGGTATTTTTGCATGATAACCGGGGGAATTGGGTATTTTACGCCACAATGTCTTTTTATGCTCAGGCGGATATTTATAGCATGGTATTTTCTATTCAGTAACAGGAAAGCAGGCTCAAAACTTAAACAGGTGCTTATCTGCAAGCAATTGGGGTATGGATCCACAAAAAAAGAGTAAACATACAATACAAAAAATAGGGAGGATAGCGCTGAAAACTATTTTGTATGTGTTCCTGCTTTTTCTCCTGCTGGTTGCATTAATACTCACTCCCCCCGTTCAGGATTTCATACGCGGAAAGGCAGTTTCCTTTCTCCAGAACAAATTACACACTACCATTACTATAGGAAAGATATATATCGGGCTGCCTAAAAAAGTGGTGGTGGAAGACGTATATATAGAAGACCAGTCGAAAGACACTTTATTTGCCGCGGGCAGCCTGAAAGCCGATATAGATTTAATTAAATTGATATCGGGCGCAGTGGTTATTAACAGCGTGGAGTTCAACAACATAACAGCTAAGGTTAAACGGGAAATGCCCGACACTGTTTTTAATTTTCAATTTATTATTAACGCTTTTACCTCAACGGATCCCACGCCGGTAAAAGAAGATACCACGTCCACTCCATTCAGCATCCATACTATCGAACTCAATAATATAAGAGTAGTATTTAAAGATACCATTAGCGGCAATGATGCCGAACTGGGTTTGGAGCACTTTTACACCAATATGAACGTCTTCGATATGGAGAAGATGCGATTTGAGGTAGCTCCCACCCAACTCCGGGGGTTAACGGCAAAGATATATCAACGCAAACCGTTGGTGGAACCTGAACCTTCTGCGCAGGACAAAGCGGATGCCCCTGAGCCGATCCAACTGCAACTGAAGATGGGAACCATTGATCTCCGGCAAATACAATTGGATTACCGCAATGATGTTTCCGCCTTATACGCCCAACTCCATCTCGGCACACTGCATGTTGAACCAAAAGAGCTTGACCTCAACCAGCGAAACATTATACTTAACGCGGTATCATTAGACAGCACAAGCGCCGCCATTCGTTTTGGAAAAAAAACAGGTATAGCGGTCGTAAAAAAAGAAGCCGGGCAGGAAACAGAAAGCCAGGCAGAAGCAGGATGGCGGATATGGGTACCTGATCTGCAATTGAATGACAACGCCCTGCAATTTGACGACGACAATGCGCCAAGACAGAAAACAGGTATAGATTACATGCACCTTAAAACCGATGCCCTCACCTTTCATGTTAATGATTTCAGATTCAATTCCGATTCTATTGCCGGGGCCATTACGAAAGCGACATTTAAAGAACAAAGCGGTTTTGCATTACATGAATTGCGCACAACCTTTTTGTATGCCGGAAAACAGGCCTACCTGAAAGACCTGTATGTAAAAACACCGGGAACAGAAATAAAACGAGACATAGCGATTCAGTACGAATCGATAGCGGCCATTCAGAAAAACATCGGTGCACTGCGTTTGGATGCCGATATCGCCAACAGCAAAATACAGGTAAGAGACATCCTTAGCTTTGTTCCATCGCTCGCTTCGCAACCTGTTTTTGCTGATCCCAACGCCACATTGTATATCAACGGCCGGGTTAAAGGAACAGTAGCCGACCTGCAGATTCCTGTTTTTCAAATCAGCGGGCTGCGCGACACGAAACTTGAGGTGAGTGGCAGCTTAACCGGTTTGCCCGATGTAAATAAAATGAGTGCCCATCTTACCATTAAAAACATCAGCACTTCCAAAAGGGATATGGACCTATTGATCCCCACCGGAACCATCCCGCAAAATATTACGGTACCAAACCAAATGCAATTGTCGGGCAAACTAAATGGCGATATGGGAAACCTCTCCGCCGATTTGCTCTTAAAAACAACACTTGGAAATATTGCTGTTAAGGGAACAATGCAGCAAATGGCCGAGCCGCAAAAATCAGTTTACGATATGCAACTGCAGTCGCAATCGCTCGACCTGGGAACCATATTACAGAACAGGGAAAATCTGGGACCTGTTACTGCCGATGTTATCATTAAAGGAAAAGGCTATGATATTAAAACAGCCGCCGCTTCGCTTGATGGCAAAATACAATCGGCGATGCTCAAACAATACGAGTATCGCGATTTAAATATATCCGGTTCCATTGCCGGGCAGCAGGCCAAAGTACATGCAGATATTGCCGACCCTAATATTCATTTTGCGGCAGATGCCATGGCCGACCTTTCCACAGCATACCCATCCATACAGTTGAATGCAACGATCGACAGTATTAAAATGCAGCCGCTGCACTTCACCGAAGACATGATGATGTACCGTGGCAAAATAGAAGGTGATTTTCAGAACAGCAACCCCGATAGCCTGGACGGCAAACTATTTATTTTGCAATCACTGCTCGTACATAACCAGCAAAGATTGCAAATGGATTCAATACAATTGCTGGCGGGCACAAATGATACTGCACGGTATATACAGTTGAACACCGATATACTGAATGCAAAATTGTGGGGAAAATATAAATTAACCGATTTAGGGAATGTCTTTTCACAGGCCATTCAACCCTATTTTTCCATCGCAGATGCCGACTCGTTAAAAAACCCAGAACCTTACGATTTCAATATTCAAGCCAATATTATCAATGGACCAGCCTTGCCATTTTTTGTTCCCGGCATCAAAAGGCTGGACTCTGTTGTTCTAAAAAGCCGGTTCTCCAATACAGATGGCTGGAATGTATCGTTGGCAGCACCTGCGGTGGTTATTGGCGCAGACCATATTCATAATCTCCAACTCAATGCCGGAAACACCGACAGCGCCATCGTGATCAACGCCGATGTAAATGAAATGGCTTTTGGAGAAAATATAGCGTTGCATGCAACCAGTCTTAAAGCCTCGGTGGCCGATAATACCATCCATTATACGCTCAACATAAAGGATAAAACGGAACAGGAAAAATACAACCTTGCCGGAATATGGCAGCAGGTGAATAAGGGAGAATATCTCTTTTCACTGAACCCGGAAAACCTGCTGCTGAACTACAAAAAATGGGAAGCCTCAGCCGATAACAAAATTGTTGTTTCCAAAACGGGGGTAAACGCCCAACATTTTATTATAAACCAGGGTGAGGAGCAATTAAGCATCAACAGCGCCTCCGGGCAGGCTGATGCACCTATGGACATTAAGTTTTCCAATTTTCGTATTGCCACACTTACTGGTTTTGTACAGCCAGATTCCACTTTAGCCGATGGCATCCTGCATGGAGAAATTACCGTGAGCAATATCACCACGCAACCCGGTTTTGTTGGAGACCTTACCATCGACAACCTCAGCATTAAAAAGGATACGGTTGGAAATATAAAATTGCTTGTGGATAACAAAACAGCCAATACGTATAATGCCGATGTAACCATTACAGGAAACGGTAACGATGTGCACCTGGGCGGACAATATTTTAGTACCACCAAAAATTTCGATCTCGCATTAAACATCCGCAGCTTACCGCTTACTACCGTACAAGCGCTGTCTGCCGGCGCCATCAGGGACGCATCCGGCGCCCTAAAAGGAAGCTTCACTATAAAAGGCACTATCGATCAACCTTCAGTGAACGGCGATCTCATTTTTGATAAAACTGTTTTTAACCCCAGCATGCTGAATAATGTTTTCGCGATTGACCAGGAAAGACTGTCCATAAACGACCAGGGAATTGCCTTTAATAATTTTAGCATAAAGGATTCAGCCAATAATGAACTAACACTGGATGGAATGGCGGGCACTACCAATTTTCTCAACTATGATCTTGACCTGAAGCTGGTTGCTGATAATTTCCGCGCTTTAAACAGCACCAAAAAGGACAACAATTTATTTTACGGTCAATTGTATTTTAATACCAACCTCACTGTAAAGGGAACTGAATTAGCGCCGGTTGTGGATGGCCGGCTAAAAATTAATGATAAAACTAAAATGACCATCGTGTTGCCGCAAAGCAAACCGGGAGTGGCCAGCAGGGAAGGCATTGTAGTTTTCGTAGACAAAGATGCCCCGGAAAACGACTCGCTTTTTTTGGCTTCATACGATTCACTCAATACGTCTTCATTACAGGGGATGGAAATTTCCGTGAATATCGAAGTGGATAAAGCAGCCGGTTTTACCCTGGTAGTAGATGAAGGCAGCGGGGATTTTCTGAATATTAAGGGCGGCGCCCAGCTTACCGCCGGCGTGGAGCCCAATGGCAGGGTTTCGCTGGCCGGTTCATATGAAATAGAAGAGGGCTCATACGATCTCACTTTTAATTTTCTTCACCGAAAATTTGATTTGGTAAAAGGAAGCACTATAATATGGGGTGGTGAGCCTACGGATGCCGAACTGGATATTACCGCAAAATATACGGCCAATGCAGCGCCGCTCGACCTGGTAAAAAATCAGTTGGGAGAAGCCAGTGATGCGCAAAGAAACACCTATCTGCAAAAAATTCCTTTTGACGTAACGCTGAGGATGACAGGAAAACTACTAAAACCGCAAATAAGTTTCGATATCCTGCTTCCGGAAGATAAAAATTATACGGTATCGAACGATGTGTTATCCAACACAAGAACAAAGCTCGAAATACTGAGACAGGATGAAGCAGAAATGAATAAGCAGGCTTTTTCCTTATTATTATTGAACCGGTTTATGACCGAAAACCCTTTTGAGAGCAGCGGGACAACCAGCACTTCTACGATGGTTAAGCAAAGCGTAAGTAAACTCATGGCCCAACAGTTAAACCAACTCGCTGCCGACCTGATAAAAGGCGTTGAGCTCAATTTTGATATTGAATCCTCCGATGACTATACGAGCGGACAACAGGAAAGCCGAACCGACCTGAATGTGGGGTTATCAAAAAAGCTGCTTCACGACCGGTTAACCGTGACCATCGGCAGCAATTTCGCATTGGAAGGACCCAAAAGCACCGATCAGCAAACGGGAAATATTGCGGGAAATATTGCCCTTAATTACCAATTGACCCCGGACGGCCGCTATATGTTACAGGCATACAGGAAAAACGAATACGAGGTTGTTTTTGAAGGCTACATCATAGAAACCGGCGTTGGGTTTGTAATTACGGCGGATTATAACAAATTCAAAGAAATATTCAGGAAAAGAAAAACGCCTGAGCAGCGGGCGAGGGAAAAAGAACAAAAGCGCATACAAAGGGAATCAACAAAAACAACAGAATAAAGGTTATTAATCCATGCTAAAGTGGCTCAGTTATATCATATTAATATTCACCGGCGCCTGGCTTTTGGGTTGCAGCAGCACAAGAAAACTTCCTGCCGGTGAAGCTTTATATACCGGGGCTTCGGTTAAAGTGGAGGATATTTCGCTGCGCAAAAAAGAGAGAAAAAGAATAACCGGTGAGTTGCAGTCCCTTGTAAGACCTGCGCCAAATAAAAGGATACTGGGCATTCCCTTTAAGCTGCTGATGTATAACCTTGCCGGCAATCCCAAAAAGGAAAAATCGATAATGGGCTGGTTGAAATATAAAGTGGGTGAACCGCCGGTACTGGGGAGCGATGTAAATGTAGAATGGAATGAAAAAGTGTTGCAAAGTAATCTCGAAAACCAGGGGTATTTCAGGAGTGCCGTACAGGGCGACTCTACCCAAAAAAACAAAAAGGCCGCGATAACCTACAGCGTTCAAACGGGAACACAATATACCATCAGGGAAGTTTTTTTTGACCATGACAGCACAGTGCTGCAAAACAAAATGAATGAGTCGGTCGGCAATACCCTGCTTAAAAGCGGAAACGCTTTCAACCTCGATGTAATTAAAGCAGAAAGGGAGCGTATAGATGCCCATTTGAAAGAAAAAGGATTTTACTATTTTAACCCCGACCTTCTTATTATTGAAACAGACAGCACCATTGGTAACCACCAGGTAAACCTGTATGTAAAAGTTAAGCCGGCGGCCCCTGAAAATTCAAGACAAGCTTATACCATCAATAATGTATATATATTTCCGGATTTCCGGTTGAGTGCGGGAAAAGCAGACACGCTGAAAACCAATGCGGAATATTATAAGGGATATTATGTAGTTGACCCGAAAAAAAAGTATAAACCAGGGATGTTCGCCCGGGCCATGCAATTCGATCCCGGCGACCTGTACAACCAGAAAGATCAGCATCAGAGCATCAGCAGGCTCATCAACCTGGGTGTATTCAAATTTGTGAAGAATAAATTTGACCCGTTGGAAAATTCAGATTCCGCAAAACTTGATGCCTATTATTATCTTACTCCATTACCCAAAAAATCGCTCCAGGCAAATATTAATGCCAATGTAAAATCAAATAACCTAACGGGTTCCGGGTTAAGTGTGGGCTGGCGTAACCGCAACCTGTTCAGGAGTGGTGAATTGTTATCTGTCAGCGCCACGGGTGGATTCGAAATACAGTACAGCGGCCAGTTCAAAGGCTTCAACACGTATCGCGGGGGACTCGAAACGCAACTCTCCTTTCCTCGTTTTATCGTTCCTTTTATATCGTTAAATACGCGCAGTGGTTTTATGCCCAAAACAAATATACTCCTCGCCTATGATATCCTTAACAAACAAAAGCTGTACACCATGAACTCCCTAAGGGCCGGATTTGGGTATGCGTGGAAGGAAACGGTGAGCAAGGAGCACCAGCTTAACCCAATTGCTGTTAATTATGTTCAGCCGCTTAACGTTACGCAGCTATACAAGGACAATATCCTCGACGACCCCACTTTGGAAAAAGCAATAGAAAAGCAGTTCATTATTGGCTCCAATTACAATTACAATTACAATGAGCTAACAGCAACGCAGCGCATAACGGGATTGTATTTTAATGGTAATGCCGACCTTTCGGGAAATATTGCAGGCTGGATAACAGGCGCCGACGCGGCAGGGGGAAATCCCAAAAAAATCTTCAATGCCCAGTTTTCCCAATACATTAAAGCAGAAAGCGACCTTCGTTACTATATCAAACTTTCTGCAAAAAACGTATGGGCTAACCGCCTGATTACCGGCTTTGGCTATCCCTATGGAAATTCAACGGAGCTTCCCTATATTAAACAATTTTATTCGGGAGGCAACAGTAGCCTGCGTGCATTTCGCAGCCGTTCTGTAGGACCGGGTACGTATAAAAACGTGAATACAGAAGATTTCATTCCCGATCAGTCCGGGGATATTAAACTTGAAATCAATTCCGAATTCCGGACAAAATTATTCAGCATTGTGCACGGCGCAGTTTTTGTAGATGCGGGAAACATATGGTTGTATAATGTAAATGCAGATAAACCAGGGGCTCAATTCAGCGAGAACTTTTTAAAAGAACTGGCCATAGGAACCGGGTTGGGACTTCGTTTTGATATGTCGCTCCTGGTATTAAGGCTTGATGTGGCCTTTCCTATCCGTAAACCCTGGCTGCCGGAACCCGATAGATGGGTATTTGACGAAATAAATTTTGGAAGCAGTGCATGGCGCGATGAGAACCTGATCTTCAATTTAGGCATTGGTTATCCATTCTAAACCCGAATTATTTTATCAACGTCACATTGCCCTTGGCTGTAATTGTTTTTCCCGTAAGCGGGTCTTCGTAGCGAATCACCCAGGTGTAAATGCCTTCCGGCTGCTGCTGGTTACTATTTTGTCCGTCCCAGCCCCGTTCAACATCACTGGTGTTAAATATTCTTTGTCCCCAACGGTTGTATATCGAAAAAGAATGAAGCTTTATTGAAAATTCTGGCGGCACACGAAACACATCATTTATACCATCATTATTGGGTGTAAAAGCCGAGGGCATTTGTAAAGCCCGGTATATTTTTACAACCACCGTTTCGCTTGTTGTACAGCCTTTGTCACTGGTAATCTCCAATTCGTAGATTGTTGCTTGAAGGGGAGTTGCCACGGGCTCTTTAATGGATGGGTTATTCAAACCGGATAATGGTCTCCATTGATATTGCGCCGCCTGTCCATCAATAACAGGCCGCAAAACCGTACTGCCGCCTTGCTCAATAAGCACTTCGGATGGGTCAAAATGCATTTTTATTTTTGGATGAACAACAACCAGCTTATTTTCCGATACAGCAGGACTACTGCAGGCCAGGCTACTGGTGAGTTCACAGGTTACCAGGTCTCCGTTCTTTAATTCGTTGGTGGAATACTGCACACTATTCGTTCCTGCATCAACTCCATTAACCCGCCATTGGTAATGCGGGGCATCGCCTTCGTTGATGGCGCTGGCTATAAAATCAACACTTGTTCCTTCGCAAATTTCATTGGCCGATGCCACAACACTCACAGATGAAACAACCGTTGGAACCACCTCTAAAATGACAGCGTCCGAAATAATCCCATCATCCATCATGCAGTGATTATCGCCGATAATCCTGCAACGCAGCACATCTCCGTTCGCAATGGCAGTTGTTTGTAATTCAGCGCCGCTATCTCCCACCAACAGTCCGTTAACCGTCCATTCGTAAACCAAACCGGTCGATCCCGGTGTTACTATTGCTTTAAAAACCGCATTGCTCCCTGTACATAAAGGATCGGCGCCTGCTTCAATATTCAAAGTGAGCGGCGTAGCAGGATCGGCAATGGTTAACAATGCCGCAATTGAAGTATCGGCGCCACAAGTGTTCCTTACAATGCAGCGGTACCGGTTATTAT
Organism: uncultured Terrimonas sp.; assembly: GCA_964391065.1. Lineage (GTDB taxonomy): Bacteria > Bacteroidota > Bacteroidia > Chitinophagales > Chitinophagaceae > Agriterribacter. Next base: position 11,626 of record CAYMKT010000050.1, read on the forward strand.
TAATCCCGGCAACAGCTTTAGCAATATAAAGTTCGGTGGTACCGGTTCCGGTATAGGTTTCACTATCCTGTATATCCGCCCACCCCGCACCTGGGTTTACCTGCCATTGAAAATCTTTTGCATGGTCTGTAGTTACCATAAAGGTTGCACTACCGGCATCGCACACAGATACATCTGCCGGCTGGGACCTGATCGCCACAGTTGCACATGGGCCGATCTTCCGTATCACATGACTTTGTCCATCTGCTATATATAGGTTTGCATTTTTGTCTTCGCATAAAAAAGTAGGCGCAATAAATGCCGCATCCAGGGGATGACCGCCATCGCCGGTGTAGGCCTTTATTCCATTACCTGCAAAGGTTTCTATTATGCCGGAAGTATTCACTTTTCTTACCACACCATTTCCAGAATCACCTATATACAATTCACCCTTTTCATTTACATAGATGCCATACAGTGATTTGAGCTGCGCCGCTTTTGCAAGTCCGCCATCGCCGCTGTATCCCCAGGTGCCATTCCCGGCCACCGTGGTTATGGTTCCTGATTTATTAATTTTTCGGATGGCGAAATTGTCTGTGTCGGCAACAAAAACATTTCCTTGCTCATCTACCCATACACCAACCGGGGAATTGAAACTGGCATTTACCGCAGGCCCGCCATCGCCGCTATAACCCAGCCTCCCGTTGCCCGCAAATGTAGTAATGACGCCATCCCTGCTTACTTTTCGTACAATTAAATTCACAAATTCAACAACATAAATATTACCGTCACGGTCGCCGCCAATGCCCATAGGTGCATGCAGCCTGGCATTGGTGGCCAATCCGCCATCTCCCGCATAACCCGATATTCCGCTACCTGCAATAGTGGTGATAATACCGGAACTATTCACCTTCCGTACTACGCAGCGCAACCTGTCTGTGAAATAAATATTGCCCGTGTTATCGGCATACAACCCAAAAGGATATTCCAGGGCGGCATCAATTGCAAGCCCACCATCACCACTATACCCGTATTCACCGCTCCCTGCAAAATTATTGATGGTTCCGTCGGGACTTACTTTTCTGATAACATGGTTAGAATGATCGGCGATATAAATATTTCCGGCTGCATCTGCGCAAACACCCAGCGGATCCGATAATTGTGCCGCTGTAGCAGGGCCACCATTACCAGTATAGCCGCTCTGCCCCGTTCCCGCGTATGTAGAAATGACCTGTGCACTCAAACAGAAAGGAACAAAAAAATTCATTAAAGCGATCCATAATGAAAACGCAGGTTTCACTGTTAAAATCGTTTAATTGATGATTCGGGAAATTACGCAGAATTTATCAAAGCCAGTAACAAGACGCTGCTAAACCCATATCGAAGCGTACGTATTTTTAGACAAATACGTTGTGTACCTGCCGAAAATTTTTACGGTTTGCTATGGTATGGCCTGTACTTTAAGCCATTACTCACTTCAGCTTCACATCATCCACATAAAATACAGCTTTCGATACTTTTTCATCTGCACCCGGCAAAGGGGGCTCTGGTGTTTCATTAGGCGTTGTTCTGGTGGGCAATTCGCGGTAGGGACCGGTGCGAAAGGATATTCTTTCAACAGACTTTACGGCTTCTGTTAATGCAGCCTTGCTGATCATCTTTTTCCCATTGATGGCAAGATCAAAATAACCATTCAATATGGCATTCACGGTAACATGAAAATCATACCATTCACCCGGTTGATAGGTTTGCAGCACAATCTTCTTACTTCCATCCATTACCTCAATTTCACCCTTACTGTTAAAATTGATGCGAACGGGACGATTGCCGTAACGGTCGGTGATATCAACAGATAGTTCTCCTGTACTGTTTTGCTCAGCTAATAACCTGAAATGAATGTCTGCATCTGTTGTTTCTTTAAACACTCGTATCGCTCTCGCGTAGTCGTAGGGGTCTTCATCCACCAGTTGAAGGCTATTATTTGCAGCACCCGGAAAAGCAGCTATAGCAACAGGAGCCCATTGAGGGGAATAGGTATTCCAACCCGGAACAGCACCTCCTGTTTGAAGTTGGTTAAAATCATCATCAACCGCTTTGTCAACGGCATACCTAACAGGAACGGGCACACGGGTAATCCACATATCCTCTTTATTCATGCTGTAGGTAAGCCACATATCATTGCCCGGCGGATTACCATTACCCTGAATTATTCCTCTTGTATAACAGGGTCCAAAATCTTTCCACCTTCCATAAAAACGCCGGGGTGGCACTTCACCCTGTACCAATACCATGTTGTCGAAAATAATGCCGTCGTCACTCGTTATGGCGATCAACGGGTAGCGGTATTCCGATGATTCAATAGGGTTATAGCACATGGCATACCTGCCATCATCTGTTTGCTGCCCCCAGTTTTTACCGCCCGACATAATCAGCGTGGGGACTTTAACAGGATAAGAAAAAGTGAGTCCATTGTTGTCGGACAATGCGGCTTTTGATTTTTTCCACAGCATCACCGTTTTACCATCTTTTCTTTGAAAATAAGACAGCGCGGAAAGATGGTCATCGTTTTTGTTTCCGGCGTACAGGGTATCGCTTTCGTCATCTTCATCCCGCCATTGCAGTGTTTTTAGCCTGTCGCCCAGCAGGGCATTGCATGCCGACACAAAACCGGTATCCTTCGATGTTGTATAGAAAGGAAAGCTCGTATTACTTTCATTCCAAGAAGCATGCGTTTCGTAGCGGATAAAATGAACAGGTCCAAATTCCCCGTTTTTATAGATTTCCCTTACCACTCTTCCAATGCCACCCTTTTGAAAAGGATTTTCTGTATGTCCGTAAAATGCCAGCGTAAGCAACCTTCCATTTGGCGCGGTATAAAAGCCCATCCGCTGGTGCATCATGTAGCCATCATATCCCTCCGGAATTTTTGTTCCGGGTGGCGCCTGGTATGGCGCAAACAATATTGTTGGTTTTTCCCAATGCCTTCCATCGGCGGATGTAGTCAACAAGGTTCTGCCGGGCGCAATATGTTCATCGACCGGGTTGCTGAGATATTGCAGGTAAAATTTTCCGTTCCAGTACGCAAGGTTGGGCGCATGATTATAAGTCCAGCCCGTATCGGCAACCAGGTTGCCGTGCGTTCTGTTGGCCCGCATAACCTGCACACTCTCCGCTCCCACAGCCCATCTCAACCGGCCTTCGTGCACACCGGGGTCGATCGTTACACCTCCAACATAACGAACGGGCTCGCTTGTGCTGCCGGTTTGTGCCAGGATATCAGAGGAGAAGAAAGTAAAGAAGACAACAGCGGTAATTTTGTAAAGGGTGGAGTAGCGCATAACCTGTTATATTGTTGATACGCTCAAATATATACAATACCGTACTTACAGCATGCCAAAAGTTTTAACTTTGCCAAAGGCATTATACCATTTAAGAATCAAAGATGAACCCCGAACAAATAAGGGAATACTGCTTATTAAAAGAAGGAGTGGAAGAATCTCTTCCTTTTGGGCCGGATACACTGGTATTTAAAGTGAACAATAAAATTTTCCTGTTATTATCCCTGGATGCAGCGCAGCCACAGTTCAACGTAAAATGCGATCCAGACAAAGCAGAGGAATTAAGGGAAATGTATGCTGCTGTACATCCCGGCTATCATATGAATAAAAAACACTGGAACACGATTATTGTTGATGGAACTATTACCATGAGTTTATTAAAAGAATGGATCGACCATTCGTACGAACTCGTTAAACCCGGGAACAAAAAACAGACATCCTGATTATTGTCGCCAGCAACTCGTATACTTAAGCCATCACCTGCTGCTCCTGCTTTAGGCGGCGATCCAGCACAAAAGTTCCGAATGGCAGCAGGGATGCAATGAAGGCCATCACCACTTTACCAAATTTCCAGCGGTATTGTATCCACACCTGCAGCAGTGCCACCATATACAGCACGAACAATACGCCATGAATCCAGCCGGTGTATTTTACAACGGCCGGTATGTCCGCAAAATACTTTAATGGCATGGCGATGAATAACAAAACGAGATAAGATATCCCCTCGGTTATCGCGATTAGTCTGAACCTTCCTAACGAAGATCCCCAAAAAGTATTATTCATGCTTAAATTTTGGGGAAAGATATTTCAAAAACAATCACAAACAAATTGCTCAAATTTAAAAATGTTCGACAAATGTTCTTTTAGTGAGGTCCAGTACCATTCTACAGGCAAATGCGAAACTTGTCACCCCCTCCACTCCACCTCGCCAACAACAAAAACACTGCCGCAAACCACAATCAAATCGTCCGTGTGCGAATGGTTTACTGCGGCCTGTAATGCGAGGTTTACGTTAGCGAAATGATGTCCTTTTAATCCGTATTCCGCCGCTATTTCAGCCAGTTCAGCTTCGGGTAGCGCACGGGGTATTTGCGCCCTGGTAAAATAATAAGCAGGTTCCTGAGGTAATAGCTGCATCACCTTTTTGACCTCTTTATCCTTTACCATTCCGATTACAATATGCAGGTTATGGTAACTGGTTAACTCCAGTTGGGATATAATTTGCCGTATGCCGTCTTCATTATGCGCTACATCCAATACGATATGAGGACGGCGATGAATCGTTTCCCAACGCCCATGCAAACCGGTCAGGCTTTTCACACTACCCAGCCCTTTCAACAACGCTTTCTCTTCAATAATAAAACCCTGTTTTTTCAATTCATCTATTGCCGACATGGTGGTAACCAGGTTCTTTAACTGGTATATTCCGGTAAGATCGAGATGAATGGTTTGCTTATCGTTTGTGGCAGCCTGTACCAGTTCAGCGGTAAGCCCGTTTTCTTCGTACCGGTAATCATCAGTATATCTTCCTTTTTCGGCAAGGATGATCCGGGAGGTTCTTTCTTCGGCTGTACGCTCAAAAATCTGTTGGGTTTCAGGTAACACTTCTCCAATAACTACCGGAATACCCGGCTTAATGATACCCGCTTTTTCAAAAGCTATGGCTTCCAGGCTGTCGCCCAGTATATTCATATGGTCCCAACCAATATTGGTAATTACGGAAAGCACCGGGGTAATAATATTGGTACTGTCTAAACGTCCGCCCAGCCCCGTTTCAACAACGGCAACGTCTACCTGCCGGGTTCTAAAATAATCAAAAGCCATTCCCACGGTAATCTCAAAAAAAGAAGGCGAAAGCGCTTCTATTGCCGGCTTTATTTTTTCGGTAAAAGCCACCACAAAATCTTCCTCCACCATAGCGCCGTTCACTTTAATCCGTTCACGAAAATTCTTAAGATGTGGAGAGGTATATAAACCCGTAGTATAACCTGCCGTTTGCAGTACTGCCGCCAGCATATGGCTCACCGAACCTTTGCCGTTTGTTCCGGCA
>CAYMKT010000050.1:17092-18617 GCA_964391065.1 uncultured Terrimonas sp.
TTGCAGTACTGCCGCCAGCATATGGCTCACCGAACCTTTGCCGTTTGTTCCGGCAATATGAATGCTTTTAAAATGATGCTGCGGATTATTCAGCCGCTCACATAATAAAAAGGTATTGGCGAGGTCTTTTGTGATAGCCGAAGCGCCGGTGCGGCTAAACATGGGCAATGCCTGGTAAAGATAATCGATGGTTTCTTTGTAATTCATGAATGTAGGCTGCCTGGTGAAGCATGCAAAATTAAGCGGAAAATTAAAGGGAGGAATGATTTATACATAAAGAAAGGCATACGCTATATTGTTATCATTGCGTATGCCCTTTTGAAGATATTGGGCTTCAAAAACAGAAGGTTTAATTCGTTACCCTGAAGTTGAATATGATCGTTCCTCTTTGTTCCTCGCCTGCAGCAAACTTTAACTGGTGCGCTTTACGTAAAGCAATATCCTTCATGGCTGCATTGGATGTAGTAGAACCCTTTGGCTGATAAGCTGCGCTGGTTACCTTTCCCGACGCATCTACCGAAAGATCAACGGCAATTTTAGCATTGTCGTTGAACTCATCCTGGAATGAAGGTTGCTGAATAATCTGCCGGCCCTTTAAACTGCCCTGGATGGTATAACCACTATTGCCATTGCCGCCGAAACCATCGTAATTTTTTGAATTGGGGTCGCCGTCAATTTTACCCCTGTCGCCTGAACCGCTGGTATTGCCTTCACTACGGCTGCTGTTCCAGGTATCGGCATTATTACCACCGGGGCCGCTACCATCTCCACCTTTATAAGTTGCCCTGGGTTTGGGAGGGGCAGGCGCAGGATTTTGAACGATTTCCTTTTTAGTATTGTTATTTTTTGTTACTGATGTGTTTTCCTTAGTGGGTAGTGTTGTTGCCTGGGGATCAGCTACTTTGGGTTTAGGAACCTTTACATCGGGGGCATCCTCGTCATTATCATCTGTTTCAATGGCCTTCACTTGCTGAACCGGTGTGTTAGAAGCTTTGGGTGGTGTATTCACCTGCTTTTCGGCAGCGGAAGGCGCACCGGGAACAAGGGGTTGTACATTGCCCAATCCATCGTCGCTATCTCCCAGGTTTACTTCCAGCCCTTCTTCTACTGGTGGTGGTGGGATAACGGGCATAGACCAGGAAACCAGAAAAAAGAACAGGAACAGCGCTCCCGTTATTACGCCGGTAATCGTTCCCGCTTTTACATTTTTCTCCGTTTCAAAATCAGGCGACATAATCGATCATTATTTTGTTACACAAATTTAAGCATCCATTTGTTATAATCGTGTGAATTTGACCGCAATATGATATGGATAACGGTTTGAGCGATTTCCCGTTATTCAAATCTTAACTGTGCATTGGGGCTTACTTTGCCAATTGAAACCGCGATATAGCTCAGCACTAAAATAACCAGCACGGCCATTCCCCACCATTTTAAGGCAGTAAACGACCAGGTGGTGTTAGATGTTGTTTCGGTTTCGGGAATGGAAACACCGGCATTTTTGCGCAGCAGTAACCACACGGCT
>CAYMKT010000050.1:18717-24637 GCA_964391065.1 uncultured Terrimonas sp.
AAGAACACCCATCCTATAATATTAGACGTTTTGTTGGGGGAGATTGTTTTTGGCCATTTGCTGCCTGAGAATATTCCGTACGCCATGCCCAATCCACCAAAAAAACCAATGGAGTATTCCATCACGTTCCACCAGTTGAATTTAATTCCCGAAGTATTGCCCATGCGTTGTAAAAAATTACCCAGCCCAAAGCCAAAACCTGCACCCAGGGCACTGAACATAGCAGTACGCATGGCATTCTTGTATCCGTTACGATACATATACCAACCCAGTGCGAGAGCTGCGCCCATACAGCCAGCCCATAGTTCGGAACGTGGCGGCGTCATCAGCCATTCTAACTGAAAAATAAAAATACCCCAGAACAAATAGCCGCCTGCAAACATCTGCACAAAAACGGTTGCCCAATCTACTTTGTGATCGGGTGTGGTTTCTAAAGCCAGCGCAGTAATCCCGCCTCCAATGAATCCGTATAATGCACCAATAACTACCAGCATTAATAGTCCGTAACTTACATTCAGGTAATCGGCAGCATGCCCGAAACCCACCACTTTTCCGTAGCTGATCATACCACCGGCGCCCCAGGCAATAGCACCTAAAGCTACTATCACGGGCAGGCGGTCGTACCAGTCCTGGCGGCCAGACACGGCTATGATGGTTAATACTCCGATTCCCGCAGCCCATGCTGCGCCGTATTCATGTCCAATTTGTCCGCGGGCGGCCCAGGCTGTAGCCAGTGCAAGCGCCACCGGTAACATTCGCTTGAACAATAAGGGTTTGTTCATTGATTTTGATTTAGGTTGAAATATGTATGTTGGCTTTTCAATTACTTTAGAAATAATGATCAGAGGGAAATGCACCATTTTTCTACAATGGTGATGCCGGTTGGAGATTGTTGCACTATTGCTGCCACACCCGAAATGCTCAGTTTATCATTCTCGCCTTTCACCTTTTACCCGAACCGGGCACCGCTCCTACCTGTCTTTTGCCGCGTTAATAAGCGCTTTTTTTGTTCCTATCCAGTAGGCAATGTTTTTCCTGTTCCAGGTATAGCTAACGGCAATGGTATCGCCATAGCTGATCACTGCCGGGTACGAATATTCGTCTTCTTTATCGCCGCTGTCAATATCCAGAATTTTCGGCCAGGTAACACCGTTATCAAAAGAAATAGCCAGTGAAAGCGGGGAACGCGAACCCCAGTTTGCGGTATCGGGGTTATAGGCTAATACCAATGTGCCATCGGGAAGTTTGGTGAGATCGATACCACTATTTGGATTGGGTAATCCGGATGTATAACCGGCAGACCATGTTTTACCGCCATCTTCAGAATCGCTGCGAAATATAGCGCCTTCTGAACTGCGCAGCAACATGTGTACTTTGCCCGGCGCAGATTCCCATAAAGTGGGTTGTATAACGCCTTTCCCTTTAAACGCAGCTCTGTTCAGGGCAATGTAGGAGTCGGCAGTCCATGTTTTACCATAGTCGCTGCTGATGTCGGCAAAAGCATCCCATTTTCCTTCTTCATGCGAAGCGCCTGCGATCCATAAGCCCGCTGAGGTAACCAGCAGTTTATTGCGCACCGGTCCTCTTCCACCCTTATCACCTGCTACTAATTCCGTAGCGTCCGACCAGGTGGCGCCGTTGTCGCTGGAAGTTTTCAGCCATGTTTCCCATGAGGGAATTTTTTTGCCCACTTTAAAAAACAGGAAAATTTTGCCTTCTGCCGATTGAAACAATACCGGGTTCCAGTGCGCATCTTCCCTTATTTTAGCCACCTCAACCGGTGTGCTCCATTGCCCGGGCTTGCCTTTCACCAACCAAATCCCTACATCGTCGGTTCCCTCTTCCTGCCCGCCGAACCAGGCCGCCATCAATTCACCGTTTTGCAGGCGCACAATAGTGGAAGCATGGCATTGAGCAAATGGAGCGGGGGTTGTGAAAAAATACCCGGCAGTAAAGGAAGAATCACTTTCCATTGGCGACGTTTCATTTTGTGTATCCGTTGGTCGTTGGGCGCCGGAACAAGCCAATAAAAATAAGATAGGTAATGCGGCAATAAATTTGGCAGGCATGTGAACGATTGGGATTTGAAATTTGAGATTTGAGATTTTAAACCGGACCGAGGTTTTTTAATTTACAGTTTATACCACTTCGAATTTCAATATTCTAACTTTGTCTCTTATTGGGTTCTTGTCTCTTGCTATTTGGTTCTTGATGCTTCTCTCCTACGCCACATCTTCATACACCACTTCTTTAATATCCAGTCTTTCATACCAGGATCTTAAAGTATCTAAAAGGGAAGCTAATACAGCTTTTTCTTTTGGTGTGGGTTCCATAGCATGCGACCTGCTGATGGTATGAATGGGCAAGCCCCTGGATTGCAGAAAAAATTTAGAGCTCATGGGGTAGGCTACATGCACAGAGGGATCAACCCGCGCCAATTCGGACTGTAACCATTTCACTTCTTCCTGTTTAGAGGGGTCATTAACATGATCGCATAGCCAAACCAGTATTTCGGGATAAAAGTTGCCGGCAATGGCCGATAGCCCGGCGGCGCCTGCTTTCATAGACGAAACCGCATTAGGCGTGTGCGCGTCGAAAAACTGCATGGGCGTGTTTTCCAGCACCGCTAATTTTGCTTTTACCTGCTCTACATTGCAACAGGTATCTTTATGATAAAACATCCGGTTGGTGGATACCAGTGTTTTTAACACTGCCGGACTTACCAGTCTTTTATAAGGAACCGGACATTCGTACAGCCCCAAAGGTATATTACCGGTTAAATTCAGCATTTTCTCAAACCGCCGGAGTAACATATCATCTGGTTCATCTATTGCAGCATAGTGACCCGTAATAAGTACAACTGATTCAACGCCTGTATCAAATATCTTTTTGGTAAATTCTGCTTTATCTTCTATCGACAAGCCAAAGGAACCGGTGGCTACCACAGGAACACGACCGTTTACATGATCCACAACCGCACGGGTGAGGGCTAAGCGTTCGTCTTCATTAATACTATACATTTCGCTTGAAAGGCAGTTGGCAAATAATCCCTTCACTCCTGAGGCCAGGTAAAAATCCACCAGCTTTTTCACCATTTCAAAATCCAGCTTCGCCTCCGGCGTAAAAGGTGTTATCATTACGGGAACAAATTTCTTTGACATAAACTTGCTTGTTTTTTTCAAATGTTTTGTTGAATAATCTGATCTTAAGTTCGTTCTGCTATTATCGACAAATGATAGAGCCCAGTCTTCCTCTCTCATACTCATTTTTTTCGTGCTTTCGTCAGTAACAGACCTACCAGGAATATGGTTAAAGTGCCTATCACAACAATCATATTTACGTGAAACGGATTTTTAAGATGCTGCAGATTTTCAGGAAAATACTTCGATAACGACATCCACAAAATGACTAAAATACCGATAATCGTACCGGTAATCGCTTCGGCATTTCCCGCCTTTTTGGCAATCATACCCAGTAAAAATAAACCCAGCATTCCGCCTGAAAGAATGCCTGCCAGCTCCCACCACAAATCCAGGATACTTGCTATGCCAATCAGGGAGATGCCGAAAATGATGGATAGAATACCTGTAAAGGCGGTAACGGTATAAAGAATGATCATTTCTTTTTTAGGACCGGGATCAGGATTGATATAACGCTGGTATATATCTTTTAAAAATACAGTTGCCGAACTGTTCATACCACTGCTGATGGTGCTCATCGCCGCACTCATAATGGCGGCAATAATCAAACCCACCAATCCCTTTGGTACTTTCATCACCATGAAGTAGGGTAAAATTTTATCCCCGTAATCCGCCGGTGTAAGGCTGTTAATATCCACGCCTCTTTCGGTGGCGACCTGCTGTTTTACCACGTCAAGCAATTCGGGATGTTGCGTGAAATAAGCATAAAGAGAAGTGCCTATAATGAAAAACAACAACGAAACAGGAAGATACCAATACACACAAAGCCATACACTCCTTGAGGCCTCCTTTTCGCTGCGGGCGGTATGATAACGCTGTACATAATTTTGATCCATACCAAAATTATTCAGGTTAATAAAAAAGCCATATAAAAAAATAACCCAGAAGGTGGAACTGCTGAAATCGGTAAGGCTAAAACTCCCCAGTCCAAACTTTTCATCCGCTACCCCTATCCGGTATATCTCAGCGGCGCCGCCTTTCATTTCATACAGAATAATAAATAGCACCGCTAAAGCCCCCGCGGTTTTAATAATACCCTGCGCCACTTCTGTCCATATTACCGCTTCCATACCTCCCAATACCGTATATACGATAATACAGATGCCGGTAACGACCATAATGGTTTTCATATCCACTCCTGTTAGCGCCTGCAGGGTAAGTGCAATGCCAAAAAATATGGAGCCCATACGAGCTAACTGGGTGAGTATGAAACAAACCATTGCATAGGTCCGGGCCCAGGGGCCAAACCGGTGCTCGAGGTGGGTATAAGCGCTTACCTCGCCATTCATGCGGTAAAATGGAACAAAATAGCGCGTGGCAAAATAAGCCGCAAAAGGCATCGATAAGCTGAATACCAACGAGTTCCAGTTGCTGCCAAATGCTTTTCCGGGTACTCCAAGAAAGGTATTACTGCTTAAAAAAGTGGCGTATAGCGATATCCCGATTGCCCAACCCGGTATATTGCCCGAAGCGGTAGTGAATTGTTTAGCGTTTTTATTTTTCCGGGAAAAATATACTCCAACAAGTACCATGCTAAGCAGGTACACTAAAATAACAATCAAATCAATTAATGGTAAATGCTGCATGGCAAGAAGAAGATTATATAAACATTTCGGTCAAAGATTATCTAAAAATAAAAAGCAGCCAATGTTAATTGTTATAAAAAGAATAGCATAAATTATTATTGCCCTGTAAATTATGTTACATTTAATCTTGTCAATTAACTGAACAAATCGAGTTTAACTTTGAACCAGGACGCTCATCAGGAAGGAATCACGGCCGAACCCCATTGGAATTTACCGGCACGGCTGAGAAGCAAATTAGAGAGTCACCCGATTGGGAAGAATTTGTTCATCACCGAAATAGCCTTTTTTTCGGAACAACATGCCTTTGAAAAAGAGGTGTTAAAAAACAACCCCGACTATGGATTGATATATTGCGTAAGCGGCAGCGGATGGTATAAAATCAACAATAAGAAAAGGGTGATAAAAGCGAACCACTTTGCCATGTTGCCGAAGAAAACTTACGTTGAGCTGGGTCCTGAAGCTCCGGCCCAATGGAGCTTATACTTTGTAAAATTCAATGGCGCTATTGGCGAGGCGATGTATACTTACCTGCTGCGTGATAAAAACAATAAAGATCAAACCACTCCGCCGCTGGTTGGGCGTATAGCGCAATTCCAGGATATCATGCATCACCTTAACCTGATGGATAATATGGAGAACCTGTTGTATGCCAATTTCAGGTTTTACAGTTTTCTCGGCACCTTCCGGCTTACTGTTTTCAACTACATGAAAAAAGGGGTAGATAATATTATTGAGCGTTGCATTTTGATTATGAAGCAATACCTACACAAAAATCTTACCCTTGACGAATTGGCCAAGGAAGCCTGTGTGTCGGCATCGTATTTGTCGGCTTTGTTCCGGCAAAAAACACATTATTCACCCATCCAGCTTTTTACTTCGCTTAAAATACAAAAGGCCAGCCAGTTGCTTAAAGCAACAAAAACACCCATCAAACAAATAGCCGAAGAGATGGGTTATACAGACCAATACAGTTTTTCAAGGTCATTCAAGCAAATCATGGGCACATCTCCCAAACAATTCAGGGAAAATAAATAGCCTCTCCCTTGGTCCATCTCCACACAGTAGAGAGGGAGACCTGCCTATAACTCTTCGCAGAACTTTTGCAGTGACCTATTGTAGTGCAGAACGATATTC
>CAYMKT010000051.1:0-24030 GCA_964391065.1 uncultured Terrimonas sp.
CTGTGTTTTACGGGCCTATTGGTTTCGTTTGAAACCCTTTTCGTCGGGACGACTAGATTCGAACTAGCGACCCCTAGCACCCCATGCTAGTGCGCTACCGGGCTGCGCTACGTCCCGAACTTTCTATTTACGGGGTGGCAAAAGTAATTCAAAATTCCAATTTCAAAAAATCAATAAAATAGGATCCCGGATCCACACTCCTATAACCGCTCTTGTTCCATTCGGGGTTTACAGGAACAGCCTGAGCCAGGGTCAAAAAACTGGTGAAAATTTGGAATGCGCCTAATTGGGGTTATCTTCGCTCAACTTTTCACAATGACTATCCTCATTCGCAAAGCCATCATTACTCACCCCGGCTCTCCATTTCACGGACAGGTAAAAGATATTTTGATCGATAACGGGATAATTAGCCGGATTGCCGATAGTATTAAGGATAATGCCAATACGATTATTGAACACAACGGACTGCATGTTTCACCGGGCTGGGTAGATATTTTCGCCCATTTCTGCGACCCGGGTTACGAATTCAAAGAAACGCTTCAATCCGGAGCCAATGCGGCAGCCGCAGGAGGGTATACGCATGTTTTTGTGCTGCCCAATACAAAACCGGTAATCGACAGCAAATCGCAAACGGAGTATATTAAAGAGAAAAGTAAGTCGTTACCCGTTAATATCCACCCATTAGGAGCAATTACCAAAAATGCAGAGGGTAAGGAACTTGCTGAGATGTACGATATGCATGCCAGCGGAGCCATTGCTTTCAGCGATGGCGTCAATCCTTTGCAATCTGCCGGCGTTTTATTAAAGGCGTTGCAGTATGTAAAAGCCTTTAATGGTGTAGTGATACAAATTCCTGAAGACAAAAGCATAGGCACCTACGGATTGATGAATGAAGGCATTGTATCAACCCGGTTGGGTTTGCCGGGCAAGCCTGTTATAGCGGAAGAAATGATGGTGGCAAGAGATGTTGAGTTGGCAACGTATGCAGCATCTAAACTGCATTTTACGGGTATTACCGCCCAACGTTCGGTTGAGCACATTACAAAAGCAAGGGAAAAGGGACTGGAGGTTAGTGTTTCCGTTACGCCCTACCATCTATTTTTCAGCGATGAAGACATGGGTGATTATGATACCAACCTTAAAGTAAATCCTCCCCTGCGAACTTCCGAAGATCGTGCAGCCCTGCTGGAAGCGGTTAAAAATGGCGTAGTGGATTGTTTGGCTACGCACCATTTTCCGCAGGATTGGGATAATAAAACCTGCGAGTTTGAATATGCCGGCAATGGGATGATTGGATTGGAAACCGCATTTGGCGTGGCAGGAGCCCTGGGTATAAGCACTGAACGGTGGCTGGAACTCTGTTGTATTAATCCCAGAAAAATTTTCGCCTTGCCCGCGCCTGTTATAGAAGAAGGATCCGCGGCAGACCTTTCCCTTTTCAATCCTGCAATAAGTTATACGTTCCGCGAAAAGCAGATACAGTCTAAATCTAAGAATTCCCCTTTTGTAGGAAAAGGACTTAAAGGGCAGGTTATTGGGATAATTAACCGGGACAAGGTATTTTTGAACACTTGATTTTTCATCAAAACAACAATTATGGAAAATAAACAAACAAACGTAGGTGTTACTTACGGGTTAATTGCCGGATTGGCATCTGTTATATTTGGCTTAATACTATACCTCGGTGGCGCTAAATGGTTTGTGAGCCCCATCGCTTATACAGGCTTTTTAGTACCCATTATCATCGCTGTACTGGCTGGTCTTAAGCAAAAAAAGCTGAACGACGGATTTCTTGAATTCAGGGAGGCTTTAAAAGTTGTTTTTACCGTGTTTGTAATTGGAACCGTCATCAGCACCATCTTTAATTATGTGCTGTTTAATTTTATTGATGTGCCTTTTCGGGAAGCGCTAACCCAGGAAACAGTTGTAAAAACACAACAGATGATGCAGAAATTTGGGGCAAGCCAGGAGCAGATTGACAAAGCTTCCGAAGATATGATGAAGGGGAATAATTATACGCTGGGTAAGCAAACGCTGGGTATGGCATTCGCTTGTATTTTCTGGTTTGTGATAAGCCTCATCATATCAGCGATCATTAAAAAGAAAAAACCGGAGTTCCCAACGGTTGCTCAATAATACTGTAATATTTCTCCATGGATATCAGTGTAGTTGTTCCATTGTATAATGAAGAAGAATCATTGCCCGAGTTGTGCGCATGGATACAAAAGGTAATGCTCGAAAATGGGTTTTCTTATGAAATTATATGGGTAGATGACGGAAGCACAGACAATTCATGGTGCGTAATTGAACAACTACGGGCGCAATATCCCTGCATAAAGGGGATTAAATTTCAGCGCAATTACGGTAAAAGCGCCGCGCTCAATGAAGGCTTTAAGGCGGCACAGGGAGAGGTAGTGATTACGATGGATGCAGATTTGCAGGACAGTCCGGATGAAATACCGGTATTGAGAAGGATGATTGTGGAAGATGGATTTGACATGGTGAGTGGCTGGAAAAAGAAGCGACACGACAACACCGTTACTAAAAATATTCCCTCAAAATTTTTTAACGCGGTTACGCGACGAATGTCGCACATTAAACTGCATGACTTCAATTGCGGCTTAAAGTCTTATAAATTAAAGCTGGTAAAAAGCATTGAAGTGTATGGAGAAATGCATCGCTATATCCCGGTGCTGGCGAAGTGGGCGGGGTTCAAAAAAATTGGCGAAAAAGTGGTGGAGCACCGCCCCCGCAAATATGGAGTTACGAAGTTTGGTTGGGAGCGTTTTGTTAACGGGTTTCTCGACCTGGCTTCTATTATGTTTGTGGGCAGGTTTGGAAAAAAGCCAATGCATTTTTTTGGTTTGTGGGGCACGCTCTCTTTTTTTCTTGGACTTTTAATCAGCATTTATCTTATCGTTAGTAAGATTATTGATCCCGAAAACGCGTTAACCAACCGGCCTGGCTTTTTTATGGCGCTTACGCTGCTACTCCTGGGTTCGCAGTTATTTTTGGCGGGATTTATCGGTGAACTGATCGCCCGCAATTCTGCAGAGCGTAATAATTACCTGGTTGAAAAAAGATTAGGTATTTGATCAGGAGGCGCTAATGAAAAATAAAATTGTCATCATTGGTCCCGCACACCCGCTCCGCGGTGGATTGGCCTCTTACAACGAGCGGCTGGCCAGGGAATTTCAGCACATGGGCTGGCAACCGTCTATTTATACTTTTTCGCTTCAGTACCCCGGTTTTCTTTTCCCCGGAACTACTCAATACGCTACTGAACTTCCACCGGAAAATCTCGATATTCAGGTGCGCATCAATTCAATTAATCCTTTTAACTGGTGGCGTGTTGGACGGGAACTGAAAAAACTTTCGCCGGATATTATTGTAGTACGATACTGGCTTCCCTTTATGGGGCCGTGCCTGGGTACCATTTTGAGGATCGTTAAACAAAACCGGCATAGTAAAATCATTTGTATCGCTGATAATATTATACCGCACGAAAAGCGGCCCGGTGATGCGGCATTTACCCGCTTTTTTCTAAAACCTGTGGATGCTTTTATTACGATGAGTGAAAAAGTGTTGAACGACCTGCTCACGATAGCGCCTCAAAAGCCGGCGCAATTTGTTCCGCATCCATTGTACGATAATTTTGGAGATAAAATTTCAAAAGAAGCAGCCAGGGAAAAACTGGGGCTACCTGTTAACGATCGTATTGTTCTTTTCTTTGGATTTATCCGCCGCTATAAAGGACTGGATATTTTATTGGATGCCATGAAAATAGTAAAAGAAAAAACCATTACGGCAAAAGCGCCACCCGTAAAGCTGCTTGTGGCAGGCGAATTTTACGAAGATGATAAGCCCTATCTGCGGCAAATCAAAAATAATGGTATTGAAGATGTAGTAATATTGAAAACAGATTTTGTTCCGGATAGTGAAGTAAAATATTATTTGTGCGCGGCCGATGTGGTGGTTCAACCCTATCGCAATGCTACGCAAAGCGGGGTAACGCCACTCGCTTATCATTTTGAGAAGCCGATGCTGATAACAAATGTAGGGGGGCTAAAGGCAATGGTACCCCATGGCAAAGTGGGTTTGGTGGCGGAACCGGAAGCAGCTTCCATAGCCCATGCAATAATGGAATTTTACAAAATGGGCGAAGCTCATTTTACACCTGGTTTGCTGAACGAGAAAAAGAAATATACCTGGGACAACATGGCGAACGCAATTATTGATTTGGCTGAATCAATAACGAAGGGCTAACGAATGATAGCAGATGTATGCTCATCTTGCCTAACCGATTGAAGACAGGCATACATGATGTCAATCCATTTCAACTTACATTTGCACATCAAACTTATTTACATATAATGATCTACCGGAGCAAAGCGCCATTGCGTATTGGGTTGGCTGGAGGCGGAACGGATGTAAGTCCCTACTGCGATTTGTATGGCGGAGCAATACTTAATGCTACTGTTTCATTATATGCCTATGCTAATATTGAACTGCTGGAAAGCAAAACGATTGTATTACAGGCCGCCGACAGGAAGGAAGAATTGCAATATGAATGGCGTGAAACGCTGCCAATTAACGGAACGCTTGACCTGGCAAAGGGGGTGTACAATCGCATCCGGAAAGATTTTGGAATACCTGAAAAAGGATTCAGGTTGCAAACTTTTGTAGATGCACCTGCCGGATCGGGGCTGGGTACCTCTTCAACACTGGTGGTAGCCATTATTGGCGCATTTGCTGAAATGCTCAAATTGCCTTTGGGGGAATATGATATTGCGCATTATGCATACGAAATAGAACGAAAGGATCTTAATCTCGCTGGCGGAAGGCAGGATCAGTATGCCGCAACTTTCGGCGGTGTAAATTATATGGAATTTTATGAGGCGGATAAAGTAATCGTGAACCCGTTACGCATCAAATCTGATTATTTGAGTGAACTGGAAAATAATCTCGTGTTATATTTCACCGCAACGAGCAGGGAATCGGCCACCATCATAACGGAACAGCAGCATAACGTGCAGCAAAAAAAAGAAAGTTCAATTGAAGCAATGCACCAGTTAAAAGAACAGAGCCGCAGAATGAAGGAAGCATTATTGAAAGGCAGGCTGAATGAAATAGGAGAAATACTGGATTTTGGGTTTTCACAAAAAAGAAAAATGGCCGATAATATTTCCAACGATTCAATTGAGAAAATTTATGAGGCTGCAAAAAAATCGGGGGCTTCCGGCGGAAAGATTTCAGGAGCAGGTGGCGGAGGTTTTATGATATTTTATTGCCCAAACAATACACGTTATAAAGTGATTGAAAGCTTACTGCATTTTGGTGGAGAAGTGAGGTCATACAACTTCACCAAAAATGGATTAAGTACCTGGTCGGCATAAACTTTGAAAATAATATAAGTATATCGGGGAAAATCTTTAAAAAGGTAACTATGTTGAGTACAATTAAAGGCCTGGTAAGCGCCTCCATAGCGGTAAAGCAGGCGGTACTGGCAGATGAAAAGTTATTGCAAGTCGTGGAAGAGGTGGTTCAAGTGATAACCGCGGCCTTTGAAGCGGGAAATAAAGTGTTGTTTTGCGGCAATGGCGGAAGTGCCGCGGATGCGCAGCATTTAGCAGCGGAATTCAGCGGTCGTTTTTATCTCGACAGGGATGCTTTGCCCTCGGAGGCCTTGCATGTTAACACCTCTTATTTAACCGCAGTTGCCAATGATTATAGCTATGATGTTATTTATTCCAGGCTTGTGAAAGGGTTAGGTAAGAAAGGTGATGTACTGGTGGGTTTATCCACTTCCGGCAATTCAAAAAATATAGTATTGGCTTTTGAGCAGGCGAAGTTGAATGGAATGGTTACCATTGGTTTTACCGGCGCCGGTGGCGGCAAACTGAAAGCGCTCAGCGATTACCTCCTCAGTATTCCATCAACAGACACCCCCCGCATACAGGAGTCGCATATTTTGCTGGGACATATTATCTGTCAATTGGTAGAAGAAAAATATTTTAAAAGCAGGTAAATGACTATGGGCAATATAACTCCCCCTGAACGATATGCCGGGTATAATTAAAGAAGCGATTATTCTTGCAGGAGGGCTTGGAACCCGTTTACGGGAAGCTGTACCCGATCTTCCCAAGTGCATGGCGCCCGTTAATGGACTGCCCTTCATTTCATATGTAACCGAACATCTGACACAGCAGGGAGTGCAACGCTTCGTATTCGCGTTGGGCTATAAAAGTGAAGCGATTGAAACATTTATTCAAAGTAATTTCCCCGAAAGTAATTATGAGCTTTCAATTGAAAAGGAACCGCTTGGTACCGGTGGCGCTATTCAATTAGCCTGCTCTATGTTGCAGCAGGAAAATGTGGTAATCGCTAATGGAGATACCTTATTTCGTGTAAATTTTTCTCCTATGTCGGCTTTTCACTTTCAAAAAAAGGCACATTGTACTTTGGCATTGAAGCCCATGCAGGCATTCAGCCGGTATGGGGCTGTTGAATTGAATGACGATCAGTCGGTGCGTAATTTTAAAGAGAAACAATATTTTCCGGAAGGACTAATAAATGGCGGAGTCTATATACTAAACATACCTTCGTTCTTACAAAAAAGAATGCCGGAAAAATTTTCATTCGAGAAAGATTATCTTGAAAAATATTTTGCTGAAGGGAAGATATTTGGCATGGTACAGGACGAATACTTTATCGACATAGGTATACCCGAAGATTACGAAAGGGCACAACGGGAACTGCAATAGCAGCATCAGAAACTTTTAGCAAAAGCAACAAGCCGGCATTCAATTTCTGAAATGTTGAACCTGCTTGTTGGCAGACTGGCTTCAAATCATAAATGTACAGTGCATGTTAGACCTGCAAAAAATTGATCAATCCTGGACCTTATTTTTAGATCGCGATGGTGTGATCAATCATGAAACAGTAGGTTCATATATTACCCGCTGGGAAGATTTCAGGTTTTACGATGGCGTACTGGAAGCGCTGAAAATTTTTGCTGAAAGATTCGGACGGATATTCATTGTTACCAACCAACGCGGTGTGAGCAAAGGATTAATGACGGAACAGGATCTCAATGATGTTCATCTCAATATGCTTGGGATGATTGAAGCGAATGGGGGCAGGGTAGATAAAATTTATTATTGTACGGACATGGATAATGAAAGCCCCAACAGGAAACCTAATCCTGGTATGGGTTGGCGCGCAAAAAAAAATTTCCCGGAAATTGATTTTGCACGTTCCCTGATGATTGGAAATACCATGAATGATATGATTTTTGGTAAAAAATTAGGGATGTACACATTTTTTATTGCTTCGAATAGACCGGCTCCGCCGCTGCCCGATCCCAATACAGACGCGGTGTTTCCATCATTGGTGAATATTGCTTCATCCATGTTGCGATAAAAAAAATAGGGCATTACCGGTAGATTTGAACAATATTGATTTTTATCAACGCTCATTTCGGCCGATACATTTATATTTGCAATACCTTATAAAAATCATAACAATGAAAAAACATCTAATCGCGCTGTTTTCTGTAGTGGTATTCTCCGCCTTGTTTTTTTCGTGTAAAAAAGATAATAGTGGAGAAGAACAAAGAGATCCGGACCTGGACCTGCCTGAGCTAACTGCAACTACCATGCTTGGCTATTATGTTGGACACTATGGTTCGGGTGCTAATGCGCCTAATATTGATTATGCCTTTAGGTTGATGAGCAATTCTGCCATCGTAGTATATGATCAAAGCGCGGATACGGTTAACGGTAAGAAGGCTTACGGTACCTGGGAATATAACGCTGCCACAAAAAAAATAAAGACCTATTACCGTTACAATGATTCGGAGGCGAAAGTGTATTCTACCTATGGAGATCTGAGGCATCGCCGCTTTATCGGCACCTGGGGCCCCAACCAGGACAGCGCGAAGGGAGGCACATACAATGTGAGGTACACAAGCAATTAACAGGAACAACATAACCATTTTAAAAAGGTCGCTTTCCCGGAGGGAAGGCGACCTTTTTTGTTGCGGACACCGGTTTCCTGTCAAACTGGCATTTTTTTAATGCCCTTTTGGTTATCTTTGCCCACTTAAAGTTCAGGCAGATATATGTTGGATTTGATAGCTCAAAAAGTACATGACGAAATAAGGCAGGGAGAGGCTTATGCTCCTTTCCTGAACGACGAAACGCCTTATCAAAAAAAATTTTATATCGAAAGCTATGGCTGCCAGATGAATTTTTCTGACAGTGAAATTGTTGCTTCGATATTGAATGATTCAGGTTTTGGCGCTACGAGAAATTTCGCAGAAGCAGACCTGGTGCTGCTCAATACCTGCTCTATACGGGAAAAGGCCGAACAAACGGTTCGCAAGCGACTTACCGAGTTCCGTAAAATAAAGACGGAAAAGCCCGGTATGCTGGTAGGAGTGCTGGGATGCATGGCTGAACGGTTAAAGGCTAAACTGCTCGAAGAAGAAAGATTAGTGGATATTGTTGTAGGGCCTGATGCGTACAGAAGCCTTCCGGCATTGATCGAAGAAGCAGAAGGGGGACAAAAGGCGGTAAACGTGCTACTCAGCCGCGACGAAACCTATGCCGATATTTCACCGCTCCGTTTAAACAGCAATGGCATTTCTGGCTTTGTGAGTATTATGCGGGGCTGTAACAATATGTGTTCATTTTGTGTTGTGCCTTTCACCCGCGGAAGGGAAAGGAGCAGGGATGCCTATTCTATCGTAAATGAATGCGCAGATTTGTTTGACCGGGGCTTTAAAGAAGTTACGCTGTTGGGGCAAAACGTTGACAGCTATTATTTTACACCGGAAAGAGCCGGTCATTCTGCTCAGCCCATGACCCCGGTTACCTTTGCTTTGTTGCTGGAAATGGTAGCAAAAATTTCTCCCGAACTACGTGTTCGTTTTTCCACCTCGCACCCAAAAGATATAACCGATGATGTTTTGTATACCATGGCCAAATACGAAAATATTTGCAATTACATTCATCTTCCGGTTCAAAGTGGCTCTACCCGCATATTACAGATGATGAACCGCACTTATACCCGGGAATGGTATATAGCGAAAATTGACCGCATACGCACCATCATTCCAGATTGCGGTATCAGTAGCGATATTATTGCTGGTTTTTGCACCGAAACTGAGGAAGATCACCAGGACACCCTTAGCCTGATGGAATACAGTTCATACGACCTGAGCTATATGTTTTTTTACAGCGAACGACCGGGAACGCTTGCCCACAGAAGGTATAAAGACGATGTTCCGGAAGTGGTAAAGAAAAGAAGGCTGCAGGAAATTGTGGATTTGCAACACCGCCTGTCGAGGGAAAGTAATGCGAAGGATCTCGGTAAAATCTTTAAAGTATTAATAGAAGGCGATAGTAAAAAGAGTTCAACTGATTGGATGGGCAGAACCTCGCAAAACAAAGTAATTGTTTTTCCAAAAGGGAATAGCAACTATAGGAGGGGCGATTATGTGGCAGTAAAAGTGTTGGATTGCACAAAAGCAACATTGCTTGGTGAAATAGTGTAAAAGGTTATTTGGCTAAATTAACGAAGACTAACATGGACATACAATCGATAAAAAACAGGTTTGGTATCATAGGCAATTCGCCTCCTTTGAGTTATGCGTTGCAGGTGGCTGCGCAGGTAGCGAATACAGACCTTACGGTGTTGATATATGGCGAGAGTGGGGTGGGAAAGGAGGTTTTTTCGCAAATCATTCACGCCCTGTCTTCCCGCAAACACAACCCATTTATAGCGGTAAACTGTGGCGCTATCCCGGAAGGAACTATTGATTCGGAATTGTTCGGTCACGAAAAAGGATCGTTTACCGGAGCTGTTGATAGCCGCAAGGGATATTTTGAAACGGTAAATGGCGGAACCATATTTTTGGATGAAATTGGCGAGATGCCTCTTGGCACCCAGGCGCGTTTGCTGCGTGTGCTGGAAGCGGGAGAATATATCCGCGTGGGATCATCCAAAGTTCAAAAAACAGATGTTCGCGTGATCGCGGCAACCAATAAAGATTTACTCGAATACACCCATAAAGGCCGGTTCAGGCAAGACCTGTATTACCGGTTAAACACCGTTCCCATACGCGTTCCGGCATTAAAAGACCGGCAGGAAGATATCATTATTTTGTTCAGGAAATTTGCGGCCGATTTCGCGGAACGTTACAAAACTCCATCCGTGCAGTTGGATGATGAGGCAAAAGATATGTTGATTCGCTATTCGTGGCCCGGCAATGTGAGAGAGTTGAAAAATATTGCCGAACAGATATCTGTGCTCAGCGAAGACAAATTGGTAACGGCAATGCAACTGAAACAGTTCCTTCCTGAACACAATACCAACAGGATGCCGGTACTTGCAGGAAGTAATGGCAGCGTATCTCATGCCGAATTTGCGAATGAGAGGGAAATATTATACAAACTTTTTTTCGACATGAAGAAAGACGTGACCGAATTGAAAAAGATGTTTGTCGATATTTTGCATAATCCCCAACGGGCTTCGGCAATGGCGGCTTATGCGCAGGAATCGCTGCTCAACGACTATCAGCCTGCTGAAAGAGAAAAGAGTTTGCCAACAACTGCTTTGGTTCAGCCAACCCAACCTGTGTTGCTCAACAATAACGATATCTACGACCATGAAGACGTGGAAGAATCGTTGAATATTATGGATAAAGAGAAAGAACTGATTGTAAAAGCGTTGAAAAAACACCGTGGAAAAAGAAAAGACGCGGCATCAGACCTGGGCATAAGCGAGAGGACTTTATACCGGAAATTGAAAGAATACGACATCAATGAATAAGGCCATGCTGAAGCGATTCTTTTTTATGTTTTTTGCCTGGGTATCGGTTCAGGCTACCTGCAACTATACTTTTAAAGATGTAAGTATACCGCCCGAGGTAAAAACCGTGAGGGTAAATTATATTGAGAATAAGGCGCGTTACATTAATCCCCAGTTAAGTCCGCAACTTACCGAAAGGATACGCCAAAAAATAACAGGACAAACCAGGCTTATTATTGTAAACAGTGATGATGCGCACTATGATATTGGAGGATATATAACCGATTTTTCCGTAAGCACTTCGGGTGTTTCAGGGAAAGAGGCTTCCAGTAACAATCTCAACGTAACGATGCACCTTATATTTAAAAGCCGGCTGGATGAGAAGAAGAATTTTGAATCGGACATTACAAGAAATTTTCCGTTTTCCGCGTCGATCAGTTTTACCGATGCACAAAACGGCCTGATGGATGATATATTAAAGAACATATCGGATGATGTCTTTAATAAAATATTCTCTAACTGGTAAACGATTGTATCTTCATGCCGATGAATCTCGAAATGGATAATCTGCTCCAAAAATTTTTCCAGACTGATACATTGGAAAAAACAGATGTTCTTCTAATAGAGCAATTTGTAGCGCAATACCCATTTTATGCCCCCATGCAATACCTGCTGGCTAAAAAGTACAGGCAGTTTGATCCGTCGAAATACAACACGCAAATTCCTAAAACAGCCGTTTTTTTTAATAATCCACATTGGCTGAACAATCTGTTGCAGGACAATGAACTATTAGCAACAAACCTTAATGTTATTAGTGCGGATATAAAGCCCGAACCGGTGTTGTTTGAAACGCCGGCAGAGGATACTATTGCTCCAGCCGAACCGGGGGAGAAAATAGAAGAAATGAACATCGCGGTTACGGCTGCTGAAGAACAAGTTGAGGCGGAACCGCCGTTTGCGTTGGGTGAATCGCCTGCAGGAGAAGAAAATGTTCAGGAGGAGTCATCGTTTTTACCCGGTACGGACGCTACGATGGCAGAAATACGTCAACCAAATCCCGAAGCACCAGCGGAGGGGATAGCAAAGGATATTGATGTGCGAGAATTAACGGGTGAGGATGATATCCAAACCGTTCTGGTTGATGAGGTTCCGGAAGAGAAGTTGGCCGGTATAGCTCCTGTTTTACCGGGGGAAGCTGAGAAAGAGATTCTTTTGCAGGATAATAATGTTAACGCTGGTGAGGCTGGCGCCCCACCGCCCGCTGATCCTGAAAAAACATTGACAACATTTCCTGCGTCGCCGCTTAATTTGAGCGACCCTCCTTTGCCCGATACCGGCAATTCCGGTCTCATACCCATAGAACCCTATTATACCATCGATTATTTTGCTTCGCAGGGCATAAAATTGGCTAATGACGACGGAAAGGACAAACTGAGCAAAAATCTCCGCAGTTTTACCGAGTGGCTTAAAACAATGAAGCGCATTCACCCCGAAAAATTGGATCAGGAAATGGATAAGCAATCGGCTACAGTTATTCAGCATATTGCCGAACATTCTAATGACCACGAGGAAGTGCTCACAGAGGCTATGGCTGAAGTATACGCCAGGCAGGGGCTTGTAAAAAAAGCAGCAGAAGTATACCAGAAATTAAGTTTGCAGAATCCCGATAAAAGAGCTTACTTTGCCGCCAGAATTTCCAAATTAAAAGAAACGTGATATGGCGCTTTTGTTTTTGATATTGATTATTATCTGCAGTGTAGTACTGAGTCTTTTTGTTTTAATTCAGAACCCAAAAGGCGGAGGACTCTCCGGAAGTATTGCCGGATTCAGTAACCAGTTTATGGGAGTTAAGCAAACAACAGATGTATTGGAAAAAGGTACATGGATATTTGCTTCTGTTATAGGTGTATTGTGTTTGGTTTCGGTATTATTTATGAAGTCGGGAAGCGGAAATGACGAGTTTATTAAAGGGATTAACACTAACCAGCAGCAAACACTTCCGGCTGCCCCGCAACCTCAGCCTTTACCGGCGAATGATAGTCCTTTACAGGTGCAACCATAAGTCAATTTTTATAGTATTTATTAACCCTGTTGTTTACGGCAGGGTTTTTTGTTTCTTTTCTTTTATAAAATAAGCCTTGAACAATATGTTTAAAAAGATAATATTGCCCGCTTTGCTTTTTATTCTTGTTGTGATTCTTTTCTTTGCATGGAAAATTGCAGGACCGGGTACTGCTTTCAAGGGAGAAAAATATTTCCTATACATTAAAACCGGCAGTCATTTTGAGGATCTCATGCAAACACTTCAGGAGGACGGTGTTGTTAAAAACCCGGGTATCTTTTCATTTGTTGCAGGTAAATTAAAATTACCCGAAAAGCTGAAAGCGGGTAAATATGAAATTAAAAAAGGAACAAATATTATTAGTATGGTGCGGGCGCTTCGCAACGGCAGGCAAGCGCCGGTTCACCTGGTGATTACGAAACTACGGACGAAGGAAGATTTTGCGCGTTTTGCCGGGAAACAACTGGAATGCGATTCTGCAGCTATCATCAGCTATCTCAATAATATTGATTCTTTACAATATCCGCAACTGGATTCCAGCAATGTAATGACTGCCATCATACCCAATACCTATACTTTTTTTTGGAATACGACTACTGATAAATTGTTCCACAAATTGTACGGTGAAGGGAAGAAGTTCTGGAATACCGAAAGGCAAAAAAAAGCGGATAGCCTGGCACTCACGCCGCAGCAGGTATATATTCTTGCTTCGATTATCGAAGAAGAAACCAATAAATACGATGAAATGCCGGTGATAGCCAGCGTTTATCTAAATCGCTTAAGCAGAAGAATGCCGCTTGGCGCAGATCCTACCATAAAGTTCGCCACAGGAAATTTCGCGGCTAAAAGGGTAACATTGAAAATGATCAGTGAAAGTGCAGGCTCGCCTTATAATACCTACCGCAATACCGGCTTACCCCCGGGCCCAATATGCACGCCATCTGTTAAAACAATAGATGCCACCCTTAATGCCAAAACTACCAATTACCTTTTTTTCTGCGCAAAGCCCGATTTCTCAGGTTATCATGCTTTTGCGGTAACCAGCGCAGAACATTTCCGGAATGCCAGGGCCTATCAAAAAGCATTAGACAGCTTAAGAATAAAATAACTATTTTAGATGATATGACAAAGCTCGAACGGATTATTATCACGTCGCGGCCTGTTGCATTTTTGATAGCCAGATCAAAACATTTGATTTTACCTGGGTTTCAGGGCTTGCCCTTATACGATGTGATATTGTTTCTGCTGCGACAAATCAGGAAAGAAGGCTTGAATATCAGGGCGGCGGCCATTTCATTTAATATACTGATGGCTATCCCCCCGTTTCTTATTTTTTTATTTACGCTGGTGCCTTATTTGCCCGGACAAAAGGATTTTACCAACGAATTACTTCGGTTAATAAGAGATATTACACCTAATCGCGATACTTACGTATGGGTAAGAGACTTTATCTCCGATTTTACCAGGCCAAGGAGCGGGCTGCTATCGTTAGGCTTTATAACAGCCGGCTTTTTTGCTTCCAATGCCATGCTCGGCATTATGAATTCATTTAACCGCTCAGTGCATACCATGTACCGTCAAAAGCGAAACTTTTTCCAGAGCAGGGGAGCGGCGTTACGACTTACTTTTTTTATCGCCATTATTTTTATGGCGGCTATTGTGCTGCTCATTACCCAGGGAAGTGTATTACGATACGTTTTGCGATGGATGAATATAGAAAGCGAAACCATTGGTTGGTCGATAAATTCATTGAGATGGGTTGTAATTGTAGCTTTAATTTACTATGCCGTTGGGTTAATATATCGTTTTGCACCCGCAGTGCAGCAAAAATGGAATATCAATTCTCCGGGAACTATTCTCACCACTTTTTTAATCATTCTTCTTATCATATTATTCAGTTATTGGGTGAATAATTTTGGAACCTATAACAAAGTGTATGGGTCCATTGGCACATTAATCATTATCATGTCTTCCTTCTTTTTCAATTCACTAATATTGTTAATTGGTTTTGAATTAAACGTTAGCATCAATCATTTAAAGGTGGAAGCAGATTTGAGGCAACAGGAAGAACATGAGGAATAGTAGCTCACTAATTTTCATCGTTGTTGTTATAGCACACCAAAGATGGAAATCCCGTTCTATTTATTTAATTTGCCCCGAAAGGGAATAACCATTCATCAAACCAGCCATAGCAATGCCTATAATCGCTCCATCATTATTAGCCTGTAATTTTTTGAGATTGCAGGAAGAATGTGACATGCTGAATGAAAGTGAAGCCGACTGGTTTCACCTCGATGTGATGGACGGTCGCTTTGTGCCGAACATTAGTTTTGGATTTCCAATTATTGAGAAAATAAGGAAGTCAACCACAAAACCCTGTGATGTACATTTAATGATCGAGGAGCCGGGCAAATATGCCGCCGATTTTAAACTAGCAGGCGCAGACCATCTTATTGTTCACTATGAAGCATGCGTGCACCTGCATCGTAATATTCAACAAATCAAAAATCTTGGAATGAAAGCCGGTGTTGCTATTAATCCCCACACCCCGGTTCAACTGCTACAGGATATACTTGAGGATGTGGATATTATTTGCCTGATGAGTGTAAACCCCGGGTTCGGCGGGCAGGAATTTATACCGCACAGCCTCACTAAAATACAGCAGCTTCGTCAGCGGATTGACCATTTAAAACTCAATACTATAATTGAGGTAGACGGTGGAATTACAGGCCATAATGCCAAAGCGGTTACCGACGCCGGCGCACATGCATTGGTAATAGGCACTACTATTTTTAAGGCAGATGATCCTGTAAATACAATACAGCGTTTGAAGCATATATAAGATGCTGTATTTCAATATAAAACAAGTTCTACTCTGCAACTTCGCTTTTCTGCAACCCGCCACCTGCGTGTTCGTGAAAATGTTATACCACGGTGTTTTCCATTAGCATAAGGTAATGCTGCTATAGAAAATAGCAAACTTCATAATAATAGTTTTGCGTACCCGTTTAAGGTATGATAATGCTAATTTTATCGAATTTAATTTCTACCCCCGTGAAAAAACTTTCATTAATCGAACCTCAAACTATGGAGAAGGTTTTAGCCATCTGCCAGCAGTATTCATCTTTAGACCAGGCCAGTCAGCAGGCGTTGGAAAGTATTATTACTCTAAAGGAGTATCGTAAGAATGATCATGTTTTTGAACAGGATCAGTTTTGCGGAGATCTTTTTGTAATTGTAAAAGGCTCCTACAGGCTTTTTCATAAAACAACACAAAAGGAACATACTACCTGGCTGGGATATGATGATCATATCATATCATCCCTGCATTGCTTATTGTTTAATACACCTGCAAAGGAAACAATGCACATTATTGAAGAATCAGTTATCGGGGTAATACCTTACAATGAATTACTGAGCCTGAGCCGTCAGTATGCAGCAATCGACAAGTTGAACAGAACCATCATGAGTATCTTCATCATGGAAATGCAGGAGAATCTTTTTGCTACCCGTTTTATGGAAGCCGCCGATCGTTATCACTATTTTACGCAAAAGCAACCCGAAGCTTTGCAACGCATTCCGTTAACTTACCTGGCCTCCTTTTTAGGTATTACTAAAGAAAGCCTAAGCAGGATCAGGTCCAGCTTCAGAAGCCGGGATAATAGTTTTGGATTGAACAATTCCTATCTGCGCACTGCGTCGTAAAGCGCCAGCAGCATTATTTTAAATAATTCATTCACTAAGGAAATTGAAACCTGTTTCAATTTCCTTTTTTTATGCCGATCAATAATGGCGTGAATATTGATTGTGTTTTAAGAAAAGCAGTATGAATACATTTGCATTAAAGCTCGAAAAATCCTGGGAACAGGTGAAAGAACTGCTGAAAGAAAATGATCACGAACTTACTGAAGAAGACCTTCGATATAAGCCCGGCGAGGAGCAGGAACTGTTGGATAGGTTAGCCAAAAAAATGAACAGAAGTCCCGGTGAAGTGAAAATGCTGGTAGAAAGCATTTCTGCCAATGAGGGGAAAGCCTCGTAGGCGCCTTGTAATATAGCTTAGTGTTGGCCAGGTCTTCTTTTGTAAAATTTCTTTTGAGGTTTTCTGCTACCGCTCCTTTTGCGGGGGTGGTAGGAAGGAGTGGGGCCAAGAAACTGGGGCAATACTGCTTTTTCTATTTCCTTATCAATTAATGCTTCAATTGCAGCAAAGCTATTTTGCTCTTTTTCCCCTACCAATGTAAAAGCCATGCCATCTGCTTCAGCTCTTGCCGTACGGCCAATGCGATGAACGTAATCTTCTCCATCTCGTGGTACATCATAATTGATCACCAGATCAATTGTGTCAATATCAATTCCGCGACTTAAAATATCGGTAGCCACTAATATGGGTATCCGCCCGCTTGTGAAACTCCCCAAAACATTCTCTCTTTGCGATTGCACAAGGTCGCTATGCATTTCCTCTACGGTAAAACTATTCTGCTTTAGCATGCGGGTGAGCAATTTTACATTCTGTTTACGGCTGCAGAAAATAAGTACGCTTTTGAACGGTGTTTTGGTTAGGAGGTATTTAACCAGGGGAAGTTTTTGTTCTTCGTATACAATAAACGCCTTTTGTACAATCTTTTCCGGCGGCCGTGAAATGGCAATATTAATTTCAACAGGATCAATAAGAATTTGCTGCGCGAGTTTCCTGATTTTTGGCGGCATCGTTGCCGAAAACAACAAGGTTTGGCGTTTGGATGGTAAGCTGGTAATGATCCGGTTGATGTCATCCTGGAAGCCCATATCCAGCATGCGGTCGGCCTCATCGAGTACGAGAAATTGTAACCCTTTAATGGAAACATACCCCATGTTAAGATGGGCTATGAATCGTCCGGGTGTACAAATGATAATATCCGCACCCATTTGCAGGGCCTTTTTTTCGCCCACAAAGTTCTGTGCATCGCTGCCGCCATATACTGCAAGCGAACTAATGGAAGTAAAATAGGTAAGTCCTTCCAGGTGCTGCGCAATTTGAATGGCCAACTCCCGGGTAGGCACAACAATCAATGCCCTTACATGACCGGCGCCCTCTGTTTCAAGCAACCGGTTAATAATAGGCAAAAGAAAAGCGGCTGTTTTACCTGTACCGGTTTGTGCCGAAGCAATAATATCTTTTCCTGCAATTATAGAAGGTATAACCTGCTGCTGTACCGGGGTAGCTGTTTCATAACCGGAAGCTTCAATGCCTTCCATAAGTTCGGGGTGGAAATTAAATTCAGTGAAGCGCAAATGATTAAGTATTAATGTTATCGGTGATGTTTGAGTTCTTTATGAGAATGGGTAAAGGTAACTGAAAATTTTCAGCGTGCCTTATCTTTCGACTGAACAGGAAATGAGTTTTTTTGAACATGGAGGAATGAAACAGTGAGTAGCTCAGCGCTTCGATTTGGATTGGTAAGGCCCAAATACGCCTTTTACCGGCATATCCTCACGACTGTCATCGAGGATGATGATGTAATACTCTTTTCCACCCGATAATACTCTTACTACAATATGCCCCTGCAAACTTTTGTAAGAACGGTCAACCAGCGTGCCTATCACATATTTGTTTGCATCCAGCATATTGGTGGTAAAAATATCCCTTGGTCCATCATACAAATGAGGTGTGGTTAAACGACGCAGCACTTCTTCGCCGGGATGGTCGGACGACCAGGATTGCTGTATCCATACCCTGGGTTTAAACGTCCTTACCTGGAATTCGTTCACAGCGTCGCGGTTGCCGTGATGATCCAGGGTCGCAATATCCACTTCTCCCACCACTTTGGCAACCGGTGTTTCCACGTCTTTCCACCAGGCATCACCGTAAGATACCACGCCGCCGCAGTCTCCGCCTGTATAGTAAGTAAATGGCCCGTAATGTAATGTAAAAACAAGGCTTAGTCCGTTTTCACTTGGCCAGGTGCTGGGATTGTTGCTCTCGATCGCCGGAAAAAAACCTGTGGCGCTACTGTCTTTACCAGTCCATATCTGGTCGTTTGACTTTACATTCTGCACATAAAAAGAAGGATATTGCGCCGGGTGATACCGCATATGCACCTGGCTGCGGCTGCCCGCTTTAAAGCGTGCTGCTTTCATGCCTTTTTGTTGTTGCGCGGCAGTAAAGTCAAAGTAATTCTGCATCGTTTTTCCAAAATTAATTTCACCGCTGAACTTATCCATGTTCCTCCTGATATCGGAAGGGTAATTATAGTCAGGATAATTCCTGTCTAATAATAGTTGAATGGGTATCAATTCACCCACGCCTGTAATGCCGGTGAGTACATATTTCCCGGTAACGGATAATTTAGCGCCTGGGTACCAGCTTCCAAAATGATCGTCATGAAAATGAGAGATCGCTGCATAGTCAATCACTGCATTTTCTTTTGCCGGCGCCACTTTTTTGATATAATCTGCAATCCACTCATAGGCTCGTTTGCTGTAATTGGGTCGCATGGGGGCGTTTCGGGGTGTGAAGGCGCGGGCATCCGTGGGATTGATTTCGCCGGCATCAAAAAGCATGGTAGTGCCATCTGGAAAAATATAAAATGCTGCATCACCCCAGCCCGTGTTGATGTGGTGCAGATCGAGGTAACCTGGTTTCCAGTCTGGTAAGGGTTGGCCGGCTATTGCAATCTGTGCACTGGCGGGAGCATACGCAAACAAGTTGAGTAATACCAGCATTGCTGCACTGCGTAATATTTTTTTTGCAGACATAAACAGGAGTTTGTTATACGTCGAAAATACGATTATAGCATCCCATCTGCAAATTATGCTCATCGTAGCTTTCAAAAAAACATTAAAAAGCGCGTGGCTATAGACCAGTGGTCTTTATAGCATTTCATTTTGAATGATGTAATATTGCTTTATCAAACCCGTTAATTTGCTGATGCATGCCAATAGAGCTTTAATAGTGGTTTTTTGTATGCTGGTATCTTCTGTGCTATTGGCGCAGCAAAAATCTGCCGTAATTTTAGGTAAGGTAGTGGATGCAAACGAGAATGCATTGGCTAAAGTATCGGTGATTATTTTAGGCAACCCAAATGGAATCGTTACCTCAGATTCCGGAACATTCTCCATAAAAGTTCCAGCCGAAAAAGCGATTGCTCTTGTGTTTTCCTTTACCGGGTTCCATTCAACTCAAAGGAATTTTTATCTTAACGAAAAAGAAGAAGAAAAGATAACCGTGCGTTTGGAAAGCAGTTCAAAAGTATTGCAGGAGGTAATTGTAAAAGATGAACGGAGCAGAACCGATATAGGGCTGGTACAGCTCAATCCAAAATATGCGCTCACCATGCCCGCTGCAACAGGCGGAGTGGAAAGCCTGATAAAAATATTTGTGGGAAGCAATAACGAACTCACTTCACAGTACAGCGTGCGGGGCGGTAATTACGATGAGAACCTGGTGTATGTGAACGACTTTGAAGTATTTCGCCCTTATTTAGTGCGTAGCGGACAGCAGGAAGGACTAAGCTTTATTAACTCCGAACTGGCAGGAAGTGTTGGGTTTTACAATGGTGGTTTTCAATCAAAATATGGCGATAAGATGAGCAGCGTGCTGGACGTTCACTATAAAAAGCCAAAAGCCTTTGCCGGTTCTGTTTATGTTGGTTTGTTGGAACAGGGTTTTCATGTAGAGGGCGTTTCCAAAAATGAAAAATTCACATATCTCCTTGGTGTGCGCAACAGGTCTAATAAAAACCTGCTCGCATCGCAGGAAATAAAAGGCAATTATATTCCTGGATCTTCCGATATTCAAACCTTACTCACATACAGGATAAGCGCCAAATGGCAACTGGAGTTATTAGGTAATTTTTCACAGTCCAAATTCACACTTGTTCCTGAAGAAGCGCAGTTAACTACTTCTGTACTTTCTCCTTTATACAGTTCCAATCTCGGACTCGATGTTTATTTTGAGGGACGGGAAGAAGATCAATACACTACCAATATGATTGGTGTAAGTGCGCTGCAACAGGTAAATAGAAATCTGAAGCTGAAATGGATGCTGAGCTGGTTCGAAAACAATGAGCAGGAGGCTTTTGACATTACAAGCGCCTATTTATTCGGTGAAAGAAGTTTTGATAAATCGCAGCCTGAATTTGGATCGATTGTAAATCCCCTGGGAGCCGGAACATTTACTGATCATGCGAGGAACAGGTTATTGATTGAAGACTGGAGTCTATCTCATAAAGGGGAATGGAACCACCAAGATCATTTTATTCAGTGGGGCTTAGGTTTGGAAAAAACATTGATTGATGACCAACTGAATGAATGGCAAGCCGTAGATTCCGCTGGCTATAACCTTCCGTATCCTTCCGGCCAATTACAATTATCCAGCGCAGTAAAATCAACGGCTGATCTTGATGTAAATAAGTTATCGGGTTATATACAGGATAATATTTCATTGGGCACAGCATCAAATGTTACCCTACAGGGAGGCTTACGGTTCAATTATAACACGTTAAACAAGGAATTTATTTTATCACCCCGTGCGCAAATATCGTGGATGCCCGATGCAGCTAAAGACTGGGTTTTAAAATTAGCTACAGGACTTTATCATCAACCTCCCTTCTACAGGGAGTTAAGAAGATACGATGGCACCGTGAATACAGCCGTAAAAGCGCAAAAAAGCTGGCAGGTAGTGGCAGGCGCCGATCATAATTTCAGGATGTGGAACCGGCCTTCCAGAATGACTGTGGAAGCATATTATAAACATTTATGGGATGTTGTTCCATACGATATCGACAATGTACGTATCCGGTATTTTGGCGAAAATAACGCTAAGGCATATGCTACCGGTATTGAATGGCGACTGTTTAGTGAGCTGGTGAAAGATGCCGAAAGCTGGATTAGCGTTGGCTTAATGCGGACAATGGAAAAGATAGATGATTTTTATTATTACCGTTACAAAAATGCCGATGGCGAATTTATAACCTCAGGAACAGAAGACCAGGTAGTTACTGATAGTGTTCGTTTTGATAAAGGATGGATGCGCCGCCCCACCGACAGGCTGGTTACCTTCGGGATGTTTTTCCAGGATTATTTAACGACGAATAAAAATTTTCGGGTGCATTTAAATATGATCTTCGGAACCAATATGCCTTACAATATTCCGGGTAGTGTTCGTTACCGAAATGCATTGGTTATTGATCCCTACATACGTGTTGATATTGGTTTTAGCGTTTTGCTGTTAAACAGTGATAAATCCAGCCGCAGAAGCCATAACCCATTCCGGAAATTCGATGATATATGGGCAAGCCTGGAGGTATTTAACCTGCTTGACCGTGATAATATTATTTCCTATATGCTTATCAAGGATTTTTCTAATACCATTTATGCAATTCCCAACAGGTTAACTCCAAGACTATTAAATTTTAAAATACTGGCGCGGTTTTAGAGAAATATTCACATGGTGTGTATAAGTAATATTGCATCTTATACGCGGCGAATCGTTAAATTTGATTTGAATGATACACGACGGTCCGTAATTTTGAAACCTACTTGTGAACATAAAACCAAACCACCTTGACAGAATCAATCATTAACCTGGAAACCGTTAACCCTATTGAGTTTTTTGGTGTAAATAACGGCAAACTCGACCTGCTCAAAAAGAAATTTCCACTTTTAAAAATCCTTAGCCGGGGCACACAGATTAAGCTTAGCGGCGCTCCTGAACAAATTGAAACTGCAAAAGAAAAAATTGTATTGCTTATTCAGTATCTCGAACGTAACGGACACGTAAGTGAAAATTACTTTGAGCAAATATTGGGTGGAGACGATGCAGAAACCATTGACAATTTTGTTGAACGTAACAGCAATGAGGTGTTGGTGTTTGGTCCAAACGGCAAAAGCGTAAGGGCACGAACACCCAATCAAAAGCGCATGGTAGCCGCTGCCGATAAAAATGATGTAGTATTTGCCATCGGCCCTGCCGGAACTGGTAAAACCTATACCGCGGTTGCGTTAGCGGTAAGAGCCTTAAAGAATAAATCGGTCAAGAAAATCATTCTCACCCGTCCAGCGGTAGAGGCAGGAGAAAGCCTCGGTTTTTTACCAGGTGATCTCAAAGAAAAGATTGATCCTTACCTGCGCCCCTTATACGATGCACTGGATGACATGATTCCTGCTGATAAATTGGGATATTATATGAGTACCCGTGTAATTGAAATTGCACCCCTGGCCTATATGCGCGGACGCACACTCGATAATGCTTTTATTATTCTTGATGAAGCGCAAAACGCCACTGATCTGCAGATTAAAATGTTTTTAACCCGCATCGGTGCTAATGCAAAAGCCATTATAACCGGCGATATCACCCAGGTCGATCTTCCCAAACACCAGCGGAGCGGACTTGAAAAAGCCACCCGCATATTAAAGAATATCGACGGCATTACACATATTGAGCTCGATGAAGATGATGTGGTACGTCATCGGTTGGTTAAGGCCATCATCAAAGCATATGACAGGGATCATGAACGATTGCAGAGTTTGAATAAGGACAATAAAGACTGACCAATTAATTTGGCGGTTTACATCGTCCTGCTGATAAAATATTCCCGCTTTGTTACAATGCGGGAATATTTGTTTTAACAGTGTTTGTTTTTTGAGGACAGTCTTGCTTGTTTTATCCGGGGTTTGTTTTGAGTCAAGTCACGGAATGGTTAATTGGTTTTATTATGTATGCTAAAAGATATTTTGTCTGGTTATCAATTGCTGTTTTCATTGTTGCGATTGTAAATGTGATGAGCAGAAAGGTATTTTCTTTTTCCTACACGCGGCTATTGCCATACGATCAGATATATTACCAGGATGAGCGGCTAAGAATTGTTAGGATCGCAAAAGAAGAAAATGATGCTCTTGTATTTGAATTTAAAGGTGCCGACATTACCAATAATAACCTTTTTGAAGTATCCACCGATTCAATTCTGTTTCTGTCGCAAAAAGCAAAAAACCTCACTATAAAACCTTATCCGGGAAGAAATGAGTATTTCCTGCGTGTTAATGGTCAACCAAAGCAACACCTTCTGAATATAGATTATTCTCCGCCTCCTGGCTATGAGAAAACTGCGGACCCTGACGTAGAGGTAACAAGTAGGGACCTGCTTATATCAAGTGCGAACTTTCCCAAGTTA
>CAYMKT010000052.1:0-23867 GCA_964391065.1 uncultured Terrimonas sp.
TAGTTCATTTGCCAGAAACCCGAAGGAAAAGGCTCTGCAGGGATACCCGAAGGTGGCAGGTCTACTCCATATATTCGGGTACGCATGCCCGCAACGATAGGGTCAATAGGAATATTTAAGATTTCGCCCCCAATTTGTGCCATCCTTGTAAAGAAGCCTCCTGAAAAGGTGATAGGTGCAAAAAAAGTATGCCTCCCGGTAAGACTATTGGCGTATTGTATGGTGTTGCACATCAGGTATTGGGCATATACCACTTTTCTCAGGTTTTCGTAGGCCTCAGCACTGATGAGGAAGCCGGTTCCCCTGAATGTGTAGAGTATCGGATCAATGATGGACTGGAAAGTATATGAGTAAGCATTGTAATGGCCGTAATGGTGAAAAGCAGTTCCGTCCGGCTTCATACCATCGGTATCGCCTTTTTGATTTTTTAAAAATCTTTCAATATACATTGTGAGGCGCCGGAGATCCTGTACGGCGTGGGCATCGTCCGGACTAAATACGATGACGCATAAGAAGGCATCCTGCAATACGTACAGGTTGTCTTCATCGAAAAGCCCATCCGAGTTTTCGTTCCAGCCCATATTCATCCCCATACTCCATTTCAACCAGTCCCATATTTTGTATTTTAAATCGTCATCAACAAAATCCGCTGCATTAATTAAGGCCTTAAAAAAAGTCATGTCATCATATCCCCAGGAATTTCCCGCAAACCATCTGCCGCTACCGCCCGCAAAACCATTATCGAGCATAAGCCGCAGTATATTGATCGCTTTGTCCCTGCTGTCTGTATTGTTATCGTGCAGGTAGCTCCGGGTAAAAGTGGCAAACATCTTCTCGATCTCAGATGGATCGGAGATGTCTTTACCTCTAATAAGGTTTCCGTCCAGCACAATGTTGTAGGCGTTATATTGCGTGTTGGCTTCGCTTAGGTCAGCTCCGGAAGGAGCTGTGCCGAGTCCGATGGCTTTAATTCGCTGGCGAATAAGCGCCACATCGTTGATTTCTTTGGCGGTAGGGGAACTCAATGCAACCGTGGGGGTAAGCGTATCGAGCTGGTAAAAAAAGCCGCTGGAATAATAGGATTCGGTGGCCAATGCAGATAAGTCGGGCATCTGCCTGTCGGCATACTTCATTTCAGAAGTACGCATGTATTGTATGTTGTCGATAAATATTGTTCCGCTACCAGTTGTTGGTGCAAGGATGTGTATCTGCACCACGTTCCACCAGTATTTGTCATAAGTGACCAACTCTTTGATCATATCGTGGCGATAGCTGCGCTGCAGTTTTCTCCACCCTTCGTAGTTGATATTAAACCTGAAGCGGAACTGGTATACATCACGTTTGCTTAAAAATTTCACATCGAAGGTATCGGTTGACGGGGTCTCATTGT
Source organism: uncultured Terrimonas sp. (assembly GCA_964391065.1). Lineage (GTDB taxonomy): Bacteria > Bacteroidota > Bacteroidia > Chitinophagales > Chitinophagaceae > Agriterribacter. The sequence goes on from CAYMKT010000052.1 coordinate 1,391, forward strand.
GCGCCCACATCTCGAAATGATTTTGGCCCCAAATCAACAAATTCTCGTTAATATATTCTTGTTCCTCCGCATTGAGATCAATAATGAGGGTGTCGCCAGCCTGCCAGTCCCATTGCAAAGACTGTGCGCCTAAACGGTAATGTTTGTCACTTATAGAAAGGGTTCCTTTTGCTACAGTGTAGTTAGCGGGAACGGCATTTTCCAGGTTGGGTTGTGCAAAACCAACAGCCTGCAATAACAGTATGAAAACAGTAAAGGATAATATTTTTTTGAGATACGAAGAACAACAGCGGCTAACAATACCATTAACCGGCCGCGAAATGCGGATTGGGTCAGAGCTTGATGAATATGGTGAACGGTAAAAGGGTTTAACATTAAATATTTGCATAGCGAATATGATCTGCTTTCAACTCTTGGTTAATGGATTCGTCCTAAATAATATCAGCTATAATTAAGGCCGGTTCTTAGGATATTTCCAGTTTTTCATATGGTTATTCGCTGAGCGCAGGCTTTAGCTGGTGTGCCTTAGCTGGGCTCATAAGACTAATACGCTGATTTACAGTGTTTTTTCTGATTGGTTTCAGGTACAAAGTGAATTGTGGAAAGCGTTATTTGACACTTTTTTCAACTAGAAAATGTTCTCAGCAATAATCATGCTGTATTTCATTCAAATAGAGGACCGTGAACTTTTTTTTAAAATGCCTAAGCGGGAATTGTGTTCATCATGTTTGTGCTACTGGTCGTCATTTTAAAAATGCCAATGGGGGAAATGCTATAAACGATGATCTTTCAATGTATTAGAGGTATGCAGCCATTCATTTTTTACAACTTTTGCAGTTTTATGCTCACCGGTATGGCTCCACCCCGGCGGCATTACTAAATACAGCAATTTATTTTTAAACCCCGGAGCGCGCCGTATATCTTTCCATAACGCACCAAATTCTCCAAAGTTCACGTCAATGAAACTGTTGGTATTGGTTGCACGCGTAATGCCGTATTCAACCGGAATTTCGTTACGCTCATTTTCGAGGGTGCCAAAAACCCGATCCCATATATTAAGCAGGTTGCAGAAATTGGTATCCATGTACAGGGGGTTTTTGGCATGGTGCACCCTGTGGTGTGAGGGTGTAAGAATGATTTTATTAAGAAACCCCATCCGGCCGTCCTTCATGATATTTTCGCCTACATGTATAAAAGCTCCCCATGTACCGTCAATGAACATAATGAAAAAAAGCAATGGCGGATTTACGCCCGCAAGAATGCAAATGCTGGTTCTGATAACATCGGCATAAGGCGCTTCCAGGAAAAAATGAGTATAGGTAACGGAAAGGTTCATGGTTGCCGGTGCATGATGGGTTGAATGCAGGCACCATAATATTCTTATTTTATGCGCCAGGTAATGATAAATGAAATGCGAAAATTCCCAGATGATATAGCCATACAGTAGCCAATACCATGTAAAGGAGGTGTGGAGCAGGGCATACTGCTCCAATAGTCCAATGCAAAAAGCAACGGCCGCTATAGAAATAAACCGCGACACAAAACGGTTGAATACATATATCAGGAAGGGCACTTTATAATCTTCAACTTTAAACTTTTTGTATGCGGCGCTCCTGATGATTTCAATAATCAATAAAAAAGGAATGAATGGCGAAATGGCGCCCAGTATACCGTCTAAAGTGAGTAGCTTGCTGTAGTCTCCCGACTGGAGCATTTCTATTAACGAGCCCAGCCCCAGGAAACCAATAACTTCGTTATATATCGTTTCTAAAAAGTTAATACGCCAAACATTTAAAGATGAGAATGAATATTTAAAGCAAATGCTTTTTGTTTAGATGCATACTCGCTATTTTCACACAAAATTACGTAGTATATGGATCTGCAACAACAATTTGAACAAGCGGCTGCCCAAAGTAAGGCATTGGCACAAAAGCCAAGTAATGAAACCCTGCTTCAATTGTATTCGTTGTATAAACAATCTACCGAAGGCGATAATATTACCGATCCGCCACCCAATCCTTTTGACTTTGTTGCAAAGGCTAAGCATGAAGCATGGCTGGCTTTGAAAGGTAAATCAAAAGAATCGGCCATGCAGGAATATATTAACCTCGTCAATAAGCTCAAAGAAAATTAGGAATCAAACCTCATCAACTCATTACGCCTCTCAAATAACCTGCCGCTTCCGCAATACCCGGCAGCGAATCTTTCATGTCCTTTTCAAATTCGATCGCGCATACACCTTTGTAGTTTATTTTACGAAGTGCATCAATGAGGGCTACAAAATCAATTGCGCCACGTCCTGGTTCCATGGCTTTTGCATCGGCTTTTGGCGCGGTAACATCCTTCATATGAAGATCAAATATCCTTGGGGCGTAATCTGTTACCGCTTTATCTGGTGTGGCGCCCGCGCGAAAAGCGTGGCCGATATCAAGGCATAATCCCATACGGGTGTCCATATTGCTGATTCTGTCATACACGTCTTTTGGTGCGGGGTATAATTTATCCTCGGGTCCGTGATTATGAATCGCCATCCTGATATTATATTCTTTTACTTTTTTTTCTGTATACCCCAGTAAATCATAACCCGGAACGCCAACAATCAGGTCAACGCCTACCCGTTTTGCATAATCAAAAGCGCGGTCTACTTCGGCTTCGGTTTTCATGTAAATTACACCAACCGCATACACGTTAATACCGCCGGCTTTAAATTTCCCCAACACTTCGTCAATCTTTTGCTGGTCGCTGGTTAATGGGAGGTGAAAATCTTTTACGGAGAGGTTATTAATGCCCACCCTGTTCATGATGGCAATGGTTTGATCAATGCTGTAATGAACAAACGAATAGCCGGCCATTCCAATGCGTAAAAATTCCTTTTTTTCGAAAGCTGTTTTTTGTAAAGGGGTTGATGAACCCAAAAAAGGATAAAAAGAAGAGGCAGATAAAGCAATCGCTGATGCCTGGATAAATTTTCTCCTGGATGACATATACTCTTATTTTATTAGTGGACGATTAAGGTAAGCATTTTTTACAATACCCTTAGCATGCTTCAATTTGTGGTTTGCTATTTGATCTTTACATTTACAGGAGGTGCTGTTCAACTGATGAACAAAATTTTTATTCATGCCGTTAAGGAATTTTTCATTCAGGAATATAGCGATAGAAACATTTAACCAGGCAACAGGATCTATCATCCAAACCTGGAACGAAATTGCGGCTTCACTAGGCTTAAAACAGGACATCTACAAAAACCCTTTGCATCGTACCCTGAGTAAGCCGGTAACGGCTATTTTAATTGGCGCAGGTAACAGGGGCAATATTTACGCCGACTATGCATTGATTCATCCAAACGAGTTAAACATCACCGGCGTTGCCGACCAAAACGCTGTTCGTAACGGAAGGTTTTCACGCAAACACAGCATACCTGCCACAAACCGTTTTTATGAATGGGAGGATGTTTTTAAAAGAGAAAAATTTGCCGACGCGGTAATCATTGCCACGCCTGATGCTTTGCATGCCGCTCCCTGCCTGCGGGCGCTGGATGCGGGTTATGATGTATTGCTCGAAAAGCCAATAGCGCTCACCGAGGAAGAATGCAGGCTTATTTTGGATAAAGCGAAGAAGCTGAAGCGGATCGTTGGCGTATGCCACGTATTGAGATACTCGCCATATTTCAAGCAAATGAAGGAAATCATTACATCCGGCACCATTGGCGATATTGTTAGTGTGCAGCATATTGAACCTATTGGGTTTGATCATATGGCGCACTCCTATGTGCGGGGTAACTGGCATAACAGCACAAAGTCTTCGCCTATTGTATTGGCAAAATCCTGTCATGATACCGATATTTTACGCTGGTTGATTGATGAACCCGTAGAAGACGTACAATGCTTTGGCGGGCTGCGTTTATTTACACAGCATAATGCCCCTAAAGGCAGCACAGAACGATGTACGGATGGCTGCGCCGTTGAAGACACCTGTCCTTTTTCCGCATTGCAGATATACTATCGCGATAAAAAGCGACTGTATGTTTTTGATTTACCCGAGAAACGCAGGAACTGGGAATACATTATACTCAAGAAATTAAAAACCACCAATTACGGGCGCTGTGTGTACCGGATGGACAACGATCAACCCGATCACCTCACCGTAAATATGCGTTTTGCTAAAAACATCACCGCTTCTTTTTCTATGGAGGGACTTACTTCTTATGAAGGTCGTTGTACCAGGATTATGGGTACAAAAGGAGATATAGTGGGCAATATGGAAACCTATACCATTACCGATTTCAGAACCGGACAAAAAAATACATGGAGCTTAAAAACCGACTTTCATGGCGGTGGCGACCATCGCCTCGTTCAGGACTGGGTGCAGGCGGTTGGACATCAAAATGCCGGGATACTCTCATCCACTATTGATGTGTCGGTAGTGAGCCACCTGATGGCCTTTGCGGCAGAAAGAAGCCGGCTCAATCATTCTATCGAGCATGTAAAACTTTATCAATAGAGCGTGAATCCGTTTTCATTCGTTTTTGCTGCCAGGTTGCTGATCCAGCTTGCCCGATAATATACCAGCCTTTCTTCCATCATCGTATATACTTTGTTTTTCAGGGTTTCTATGTCGTGCAGCGTTAAACCCATAACCGGAACTTCTTCCATAAAAACCGCCCTGCTTCTGCCTGGTGTTAGCGACCATAATTTTCCATAGGGCATCCTGTCGTACATATCAAGGAACAGTACTGGTTTTAGAGGAGTTTGCGTTTCGATAGCTATCCGAAAAGCTCCGTCGTAAAAAGTTTTCAATGCATTGCCGGTTTGGTTGAAAGTACCTTCCGGGAAAATGAGTATGGAAATATGTTTCCTTAATACAGCTTTTAATTTTCTTACACTCTTTACGCGATCCGCTGCATTTTCCCTGTTTACCGTTACGATAGCGTTTTTATAGATATAGCCAAAAACCGGAATTCGCGCGGTTTCTTTCTTGCCTAACGGACGTAGTGGCCGCCGGTGCGTTTTAACAATGATCGCTGCGTCTAAAAAAGAGATGTGATTGCTCACAAAAATGTAGGATTGGTTCTTGTTGTGAGGCGCTTCGTATATATTATGATGGATGATACCCACCATCGGGAACCAAATATCACCCCAAAACATGCAAATGCGATAGATGGCATTTCCGCCACGGATTTGCCCCATGAAGGAAACGGCGATTACCACAGGAAAAATAAGCAGCATCAGCAACACAAACAGCAGTATTGCATAAGCATTATACAGGAACAAAGCTGATTTGGTTAACAGATTCATTAGCAACGGTACTTGTTTGTAATAGCCCGAACTTAATCGCAGTTACAATCCCATTCTTCATTAAGGTCAATGCAGGTGATTACCACCAATCCGCGTTTTGACGGAGCAAAAATAATTCTTACCCACTGGCTATCGTGGGTAACACCTTCCAAAGCATATTTAGGATCGGGTTTCGACAGCAAGTCACTTTTTTGGTAGTTGATTTTTCCCTTTTCCAGTATTTCAAGTATCTCACTTTCGTCGATATGCCTGCATCCCATTCTGCAACGGGCGTGACGGGTATAAATAATCGGTGAGAGCTGGCGGTTGAATGCGGTTGAAACGGAGGAATCACGCGCTTCCTTTTCTTCCCTGAAATATAACCATGCCAATCCAAGGCATAGTATTATTATAACAAGATATCTGATCGTCTCCTTTCTTTTCATGGCGGCGATTAAATGGCGCCCATCACATCCGCGAGCGTAAGCAGTTCAGCATTCTTATAGCGATTGTTGTCTGTATCGAAACATTTTGCGAGTTCCTCTAACAAAAACTGTAAAATAAGCCTGTGATCCATGGCCTTAAAATAGGAGGGAGTAAGGGGTACGGAGATCTTTTTGAAATAATTTTCCACATCCTTATGCGTGTATACGTGGCCGTTCATGGGATCAACATAAAAATGTATGTTGTTGGAATTGTCTTTTTTTGGATTGAAATAATCGTAGGAGGTATCGAAATAAGCCAATAGGTATTGGCGCGGTATTTTAATGGCCTTAACCGGAATGTCGAGCATACCGCAGAGCACCTGGTAAATGATGCCGTTCATAATAGAATTTCCACGCTTGGTTTCCAGCACTTTGTTGATGAGGAATTCCTCGGGGTGCTGATAGGATACTTCAACGCCTTTGTACTTATAATAGGTAAAGAAAATGCGGTTAATGATATTGATCTGCTCCAGCGCGGTAAGATAGCTGTTCAGTTCAAGCCAGATGTTTCGTCTTATTTTTTCAATCTCCTGGAAAACAGCAGTGTCGGCAAAGTCGGGGTACTGGTATCTCGAAACAAGCAGCGCACCCTCCAGCAGGTTATGATTACTTGCTTTCGCATAAGCTGAAATATCAGCCTGTAATTCCTGGAAATGGAGCCTGTGGATAAGCAATTCAATTTTTTCCTGAACCATTTCGTCAGGAGTATTCTCCCACATCTGTTCGAGATTTGGGATAATATGTTTACCATAGCTTATGATGCGGTTGCTAACCGTATCAAATATTTCATTGTCCGGGTCATCTATGAGATGCAGTAGCGCATGTATTTCGCGGGTTTCTTCCATGGGATAGAACAGGTTATAGACGAACGAATCCGCCGGTTTATTGTAATAGAATTTGAATAAATATCGGTTTCCCAAATGGATATTTCCTATTCTTTTTTTCCACAACAGGTGGACAAGTATCAGAGATAGGTGTACCCGGGAAATAACGCAGCAATCACTTACCGCAAACGATGTTACATTAATTGCCCTCGCTGGTATTGTAATACAGCAGCTTTATCGTATCCGGGGTAGCGGGTTGTGTGTTCCAGTGCGGGTGAATGGCCAGCGCCGTTCCCAGCGCGGTAGATTGCGCAATAGATGCTGCATATACTTCAATGCCAGGGAAGGCTTCAGCGAGCAATTGCATATACAGGATGTTTTTGCCGAAACCGCCATCTACAAAAATCCTTTTTACCCCGGTGCCCTGCAGCACTAAAAGTGTGGAATTGATTTGCGCTTCAATAATATCGAGCATGAGTTGATGATAGGCCGCTTCGCAGGCGTCGAATGAAGCGAGATCCCTTTCCGGGAAAGCGGTAATAGCTGCGGCTGATTGCCTGGCGCGGGGCAGATTTTGAGAACGGAGGAAACTAGCTATGCTTTTATTGTACAGCACGGTTTTATAGAAGCCGGGCGACACATTAAAATGCGATGCAATTCGTTTTGCCTGTTGCTCATGCTCGTATCCTGCGAACAAACGGGAGGCCTTCACGGGCGTGCCGCGATAGGTCATATAACACAAGCAATCTTTTTGTAATTCCTCTACGGTAAGGGGATTGGTATTGAAAGGGTTAAAACTGATACACCATGTACCTGTAGAAATCAGTATAAAAGGTTCCCGGAAATTAATGAGATAGGGGATGAGCGCTGCCGAACTATCGTGCAGCCCCACACCTGCTTTCATTTTTTTTGAAGGGCCTTGTATTTCCTTTACCGCGTTTGAAGCAAAAATGGGAGGTAGCTTATTAATAACGCCTTCCCTGTAAACCCATTCGTGATAATTGTTTTGAGGGAAATTCCATAAGTTGGTATGACAGCCAATACTGGTAATATCGGAACATATATTCCCGGTAACCAGGTAACTGATGTATTGCGGGAGATGCAATGCGTAAGCGATCTGATCAAAAACTGATTTTTTCTCATATTTCAACCGGTACAACTGTAACCCGGAGTTTAAACTGTCCAATATTGGAGAAGCGGTATGCATCGAAAACATGATTTCCCCGCCATAGGTGGAATAGAATTTGTTGTGCAGATTTTTGGGATAGGGCTTAAGATAGTTATAGAGCGGCGTCAGCGGCTTGCCATATTGGTCAATATAAACAAAGCTCGCACCGTAAGATGTAAAATTGATTGCAACAATATTGTATTCCTTAAGACTGGTTATAATAGTAAAGGATTCCCTTATCCATTGGGTCAACAGGTCAATATCCTCGCAGGGATAACCATCTTCATCTGTTGTTTCGGGCAGGGTTACACTTTTTTCGTATACCACGTTGTAGGCTTCATCAAAAAGAAAAATCTTTTTATTGGTTTTGCCGATATCATATATGGCTATTACAGGAATACTATTACTCGTCATATTGTTACAGTTATAGAAGACCGGATGAAATTCGAAAATTGCAGTCAGAAAGCCATGGGAGAGGGGTTGAAGAAAATAGCTAAGGATATGAATTTACTTACCACACGGCACTTACCAACTACTTGCCACTTACCACTTACTATATATCCTGCTTTACAACCCAGTAGCCACTGTTTTCGCTCCCCTGTTTTTAATGAGGCGCTCCCGTATTCTTTCATCGCGGAATAAAGCGATCGGATTTAATGCTCCCCCCGCACGAAGCCTTGCCTCTGCCACCAAAGGTCGCACATCGGTGCGGAAGGCCTGCTGCAGTATTTCCTGCGACCGCACCACATCGTTGTCCATACGCGCCTGCTGTAACGCTTTTCTATCGGTAAGCAAGGCCTGGGCATAAGCGATCATGATCGCCTCCACCGATTGGAGCAAATCTTCCAATGGATCTTTTACATTATGCGAAGCGTCAATCATCCAGCCCAATCCGGTGGCGTGGTTCATTCCCCTGGCATCCATGCCCTCAACCAGTTCATTGAAGATGAGGAATAATTGGTAAGGTTTTATACTTCCGGCGGTAAGATCATCATCCCCATATTTGGAATCATTAAAATGAAATCCACCCAATTTTCCTTCCATTAATAAAAGAGCAACAACTTGTTCGATGTTGGCATTGGGTAAATGATGTCCAAGATCAACTAAAGTATAGGCCTTGTCTCCAAGTTTACTCACGTACAAATAGGACTGTCCCCAATCTCCCACCGTTGTTGAATAAAAATTGGGTTCGTATGCTTTGTATTCCACGAATATTTTCCAGTCTTCCGGGAGCGCCTTGTATATTTCCCGTAAACCGCTTAGGGTGTTTTGGAAAGCCTCGCGGAAGTTCAATTGTCCGGGAAAGGAAGATCCGTCTGAGAGCCATACCGTGAGCGATTTGGAGCCCAGCTCAATGCCGTGTTGAATCACTTCAATATTGTGATCAATAGCCTGTTGGCGTACCATTTTGTTTACATGCTGCAAAGAACCGAATTTATAGCTCAGTTGCTGGCCCGGCTGATCCTGGAATGTGTTTGAATTCATGGCATCGAACTGCAACCCGTTTTGTGCGGCAAGGGCTTTGATATGTGAAGGGTTTTCGGGAATATCCCATGGTATATGGAGCGATATAGCGCCGCTTGATTGATTAAGCGCGTGCAATAAGCCGATATCTTCTATTTTTTCTTCGAGATTGCGGGGTTCGCCGCCACCCGAAAATCTTCCAAATCGCGTGCCTCCTGTTCCCAGTGCCCAACTTGGAATGGCAATCTGGAAAGCCACGAGTTTTTGCAGAATATCTTCTGTGTATTTACAATCGGTGCTGATAAATTCAAAATTGCGCCGGTGTTTTTTCAGCAAAGATTCATTGTGGTTATGGATGCTGTTTGTTTCTATCCGCATGGTTTTGTTTTTAGGGCATGTAAAACACTTCCTTTAACGGTATACTAACAGGAGATTCATCCCTGTTTACATCCATAATATCCTTCATGTAATGCCACCAGCGTTGCATAACCGGATGTTCAGGCAGGCGATCCAATGCAGACGCATCATCGATTTGCAGGTACCCAAATAAATTCCCTGTGGCTTCCTGCAGGAAAATAGAGTATTCCCGGATTCCTGTTTCTTTAAGCAAGGTTTGCAATTCCGGCCACAAGGCTTCATGCCGCTTTTGATATTCTTCTTCAAAACCTTTGTGCAGTTTCATGATGAACGATACGCGCTGCATGAAGTATTTTAAATTAAAAATTTAAGATTTGAAATGCCGGGCCTTGCATATCATTTGCCACTTACGACTTACCACCCATCACTTACCACTTACTTCTTCTTTCTACCTTACAAAAGCCATTGCCACACCTCCGTCAACATTCAGCACATTGCCTGTGGATTTATTTAACAAGCCTCCGGTTAAGGCAAAGCAGGCGTTGGCGATATCTTCAGGTAAAATAATTTCATTCAGCAATGTACGTTTCGCGTAGTAGGCAGGAAGTTCTTCTACCGTTACGCCGTATGCTTTGGCGCGTCCCTGTGCCCAGGCGCCGGCCCATATCTTACTGTCGGATATCACCGCATCGGGGTTTACCACGTTTACGCGTATATGATCTTTACCCAGTTCGGCTGCGTTTAAGCGGCTCAGGTGTAATTGCGCTGCTTTTGCCGATCCATAACCTGCATTATTAGGTCCGCTCACCAAAGCATTTTTACTTACAATATTCAGAATGTCACCCCCTAAATCCTGTTTGCGCATAATATTTACTCCTTCCTGCGTAACGAGAAACTGTCCTTTTACCAATACATCATACAGCAGGTCCCAATCCTTTTCGGTGTGATCTTCTATGGGTTTGGAAATAGATAAACCTGCGCAATTCACCACTATGTCTACGCCTCCAAAAGCAAGCGCGGCAGCCCGATACGTTTTTTGAATCGTAGCCGTATCGGTTACATCAAGCAATTCGGCAACAAAAGCATCTTTCCCATATTGCGTCGTAAATTCTTCTCTTGCTCCACTCAGCCTTTCTGCATCGTTGTCGTTTACTACTACTACGGCGCCTTCGTTGACAAATTTTTTAGCGATGGCTTTTCCAATGCCACCGGCGCTGCCGGTTACCAATGCGATCCTTCCCGATAAAGCTTTTGGTTTAGGCATGCGCTGAAGTTTTGCTTCTTCGAGCAGCCAGTATTCAATATTAAAAGCTTCCTGCCGGGGCAGGGAAGTATATTCGGATATCGCCTCCGCACCCTTCATCACATTAATAGCATTGATATAAAATTCAGCCGCTACCCTTGCCGTTCCCTTATCTTTTGCAAAGGTAAACATGCCCACACCGGGATATAAAATTACAACCGGGTTGGCATCGCGTATGGCAGGACTATTGTGATGTTTGCATGTTTCGTAATATTCCGAATACATTTTTCTGTATGCTTCAAATTGTGGAGTCAACCTTTCCTTCACCGCTGCAATGTCAGCAATGCTTTCTTCCGGCTTAATGTTCAATACCAGCGGACTGATCTTGGTTCTCAAAAAATGATCAGGGCAACTGGTACCCATAGGCGCCAACCTTTCGAGATCGTTCGAATTAACATACTCCAATACCCGGTCATCATCCGTGAAATGACCAATCATATTTATTTGGGAAGAACAAAATCCCCGGAGAATGGGCGCTAAAAGCGAGGCTTTATCCAGGCGTTCTTCTTTTGCTAAAGCCTTCAGTTTAGGTCCGCCGAAAGTGGTTTTCTTTTTGCTGTGTTCTTCAAGATATTCCGCGCAGCGTTCAATCACCTCCAGCGTGTTCAAATAACTTTCATATGCGGTATCTCCCCATGTAAACAAGCCGTGAGAGCCCAGCATAATACCCCGGATGCCGGGGTTGTCATCAAGGCACTGTTTTAATTTTAAGCCGAGGTCAAATCCCGGCCGCTGCCATTCAACCCAACCTATCGTTCCATTAAAAAGCTCCCGGGTGATGCGTTTTCCGTCTTTAGCGGCTGCAATGGCAATAGCAGCATCGGGATGCAGGTGATCAATGTGTTTAAAGGGAAGAAAGCCGTGCAGGGGCGTATCTATCGAAGGCGCTTTGGAAGCCAGATCAAAAATACAATGGTTAAATAATTCCACCATTTCATCTTCATATTCAATACCCCGGTAAACGTTGGTTAAACTTCTCAACCTGTCTACATACAGCGCGGCCAATCCACTTTTCTTCAGGGTGCCTAAATCACCTCCGGAACCCTTTATCCACATTACTTCCGTTTCTTTTCCCGTGAGGGGATCCTGGGCTATTACTTTACAGGATGTATTGCCGCCGCCATAGTTGGTTAATCGCAGGTCAGCGCCTAATAAATTGGAACGGTAAATCAATAATCCCACTTCATCGCCTGCAAGTGCCGCTGCTTTTGCATCGTCCCATAAATAGCTTACATGCTTAAATTCGTTTGTTGAAACAGATGGCATATTTTTTATTTTTAGTTGTATCAAAAATTATTTTATCGAATTTCCATATCCAACCAGTAAAACCGCAATGATTATGGTTGCAATTCCAAGCGTGATCATAGATTTGGTTCCGGCGCTAACCCCTTTCCATTCTTTAAGTACAATTCCCCACATATTGGCAACCAATATGATAAAGGCCATATGCAGTATCCATGAACTGGCTCCATTTCCCATTTTGCTTTCGCCCATACCATAAAAGAAGAACTGGAGGAACCAGGTAATGCCAGCCAATGCCGAAAAAATGTAATTGGACAGCAACGGTGTTTTTGTATTGCTGTAGTCGCCGAAAGTTTTGTTACGCGCATTTAAAATCATGCACCAAATAAAATTAGTGGTTAGCCCACCCCATAATATCACCACAAAGATCACATTATTCTGAAACAAAAATTCTCCCTGTTGGGGGTGCGCCGACTTCCATAAGGTATTGGCTGTATGCCCCATTGATTTTCCGGATTCTATTCCAAAATTAAAACAGGCGCTTAAAACGCCTGATATTACCGACACCAGCAGGCCCAAACCGAATTTGTATTCTGTTCCTGCTTTCATACCATGGGGATCGGATGCGGCCGTATTGATTTGCTTTTCTTTCATTGTGCCGGCCTTCCCGCATAAAATAATACCTAATACACAAACCGCTAAGCCTGCCAATACGTAGAGCCCCCATGTGGAATGAGCCAGCATACTAAAACTGTCTTTGCCTTCTTCAGGAAAAAAATTGTAATATATAGATGGGATAAGAGATCCAAAAACCATGCATAATCCCAATATGATGCTTGTGCCCAGAGCAATACCTAAATACCGCACGCCAAGGCCATAGGTAAGTCCACCGATGCCCCACAATACACCAAACAGGTAAGTAACACTCAGTGTGCTGCTGCTGGTTTCTTTGATAATTGCGGTAAAATTTGGGATGGTTAAATAAGCTGCGAGCGGAGGAACGATCAGCCAGGAAAATATGCCGCCGGCTATCCAGTAGCTTTCCCAGGCCCAACCTTTTACCTTTTTAAATGGGGTATAAAAACTTCCCGATGCGAAACCTCCTATAAAATGATAAAAAACCCCTAAAACAACCTGCATGCGTCTTTATTTTCAAACGGCTAAAGCCATCAATTGATCAAATGTATAGCATAGCATTTTTTCAGCCATCATGTGCCATCATGTAATTATTGGAAAGTGATGTGCCATGCTGGTGAAAGCAGGCAGGGTGTAAATTATTTTTCCGATAATTTTTTTAAGAGATCCTCCTTGCGCCGGGTAGAAACTTCAATTTCGGAATTGTCCTGCATGATAATGTAGCCGCCCTTGCCTTTATGGTAGCTTTTCACCAATGCGAGGTTTACCAGGTGTGAATTATGCACTCTGAAAAAGTTATAATCCGAAAGCATTTCTTCAAATTCTTTCAAGGTTTTGGCCACGGTTATTTTTTTATTGTCCAGCAAAAAGAACGTGGTATAATTAATGTCGCTATGGCAGCGTATAATATCCCCAACACTTACATAGGTTATGCCGTTAACAGTGGGAATGCCTATGCGCTTGGTTGCAGATTGAGTGGTTCTCATGTTGTTAAAAAGCGCGTCAATTTTTTTCGCGGTTTCAGTTTTATGCATTCTTTCCTCCAGCCTTGTTACGGCATTCCTGAGTTCATCTCCGTCAACCGGTTTAAGCAGGTAATCGATGGCGCTGAATTTGAAAGCCTGCACAGCATATTTTTCGTATGCGGTGGTAAAGATTACATCGAAATTGATATCGTTTACCTGTTTTAAAAAATCAAACCCTGTTTTATCATGAATCTGCATGTCGAGAAAAAGGAGATCGGGCTGCAAATCGATGCTGCCCAAAACGGCTTCTTCTACGTTGTTAAAACTATCGAGCAGGTTTACCGATGAACCGCAATGCTGTCGAATCAGCCCTGAAAGCCGGTTTACGCAATGTTCTTCATCATCAACAATAATTGCATTAATCATACAAATAAAATAAAGCCACCGAAAATCAAAAGCGGTATTCCCATACGCACAAAAACTTGCTGGAGGCCAGGTAACGGTTATCGCATTTCGTTTTTTCCTTTAGATAATAAAAATCTAAGCCTAAAAGATAGCAACTATCCGGCAATTATCGGGTATTTGACACAAAAATAAGCACAGACCGGCAATACGGATCTGCCATCATCGCTATCAAATTTGACCGTATATTTAAGTCGCAATTGTGTGAATATGCGTTTATTTCTCCTGTCTTTTTTTTTACTGGCTGCAACAATCCCTGTCTTCGCCCAGGAATTCGGGGCTAATCCGCCGTCTGTTAAATGGAAGCAGGTCAATACCCCGGCAGCGAGGATCATCTTTCCGCGCGGATTGGATTCGGCTGCCCAGCGTATGAGTAATATCGTTCAGTATCTCAATTCGCATACGAGTGCTACTGCGGGCGATGGCCTGCGTAAGATCGATATCGTATTGCAGGCTCAAACCACCCAGTCTAATGCATACGTTGCGTTGGCGCCCTGGCGTAGTGAATTTTTTCTCATGCCGCAATTGAACAGTTTTGAACTGGGTAGTTTATCATGGTCCGATAACCTGGCTATTCACGAATACCGGCATGTTCAGCAGTATATGAATTATCGGAAGGGCTTATCAAAAGCAATGTATTTTGTTCTGGGAGAGGAGGGGCAGGCGATAGCTAACGGGGCGGCGATCCCCAATTGGTTTTTTGAAGGCGATGCGGTGTTCCAGGAAACGCTTGTAAGCGAACAGGGCAGGGGACGCATACCTTACTTTTTTAATCCTTACCGTTCGTTATGGCAGGCTAACAAAAAATACAGTTACATGAAATTGCGTAACGGGTCATTGAGGGATTATATACCCGATCATTATGCGTTGGGCTACTTATTGACCGGCTACGGCAGGGAAAAATATGGAGCTGACTTTTGGAAAAAAGTAACCGGCGATGCTGCCCGGTTTAAAGGGTTGTTTTACCCTTTTCAAAAGGCTGTAAAAAAATATGCTGGATTGGAGTATGATGATTTTATAAAAAATGCAACGGACTTTTACAAAGCTCAATCTTCCTTACAATCGGCAACTTCTTTCATCACTGCCGGGCAGCAGCGTTATGTGTCGGACTATGTGCTGCCTTATTTTGCGGGAGATGATTCGCTGGTAGTGCTTAAAAAAACATATCGTCATCTTCCGGCGTGGTATATCATTACAAAAAACGGCGAAGACAAAATAAGGGTTAAGGATATATCCCGCGATGAATATTACGCTTACAGAAACGGAAAAATTATTTATACCGCTTATGAACCCGATCCCCGGTGGGGACAGCGGGATTACAGTGTAATAAAGTTGCTGGATATTTCAACCAAAAAAGTTACGCAGTTAACGCATCGGAGCAAATATTTCCAACCCGATATATCGGAGGATGGTAAAGCAATTGTAGCCGTGCAGTATTCGCCCGATCAAACAGCCACATTGCATGTACTCGATGCGGCTACCGGATCGGTGCTTCGGGAGGTTCCGCATGCAGAGAAAAATCTCGTGTACACTTATCCGAAATTTTATGATAACGATCATGTGTTGTCGTTTATCAGAAATGAGCAGGGGCTGATGACCCTTGCAATGATTAACCTGCAAAGCGGTGAAACCGATAACCTTTTACCCTGGACATACGAGGTGAAGGGCTTTCCATTGCTGAAAGGAGATACCGTTTATTTTTCATCATCCAATGGATACCAGGATGATGTTTTTGCAGTCAACATAAAAACCAGGAATGTAGTTAAGCTCACCAGCGAACCCCTTGGAGCATATCAGCCCGCGGTAAATGCCAAAGGGAAACTGGTATGGAGCAGTTTTACTGCCAATGGGTTTCAGTTAAAGGAAAAGCAGCTCACAACGGACGATTGGCAGCCTGTAGTAAGTGTAGCAACGATCAATGCTGCCGATCTTTATTTAGACAAGGCATTGCAACAACCGCCCGGCAATATTTTAGATGAGCTACCTGTTCAGCAATACCCCGTTTCCCGGTATGGAAAAATGTCTTCTCCTTTCAATTTTCACAGTTGGCGGCCTTATTATGAACAACCTGAATGGAGTTTTACCGTATACGGACAGAATGTGCTTAATACTTTTCAAACCGGGTTGTATTACGCATACAATGAAAATGAAAGCAGCCATAAAGTAGGCCTCAATGGGGTGTCGGGCATTTGGTTTCCCTGGATAACCGGGGGATTATCGTATACTTTCGACCGCAAAGTAAGTGACAGTATAAGAACCATCCATTGGAATGAGCTCAACGCAAATGTGGGGCTTAGTGTTCCGCTTGATTTTACCGGGGGAAGATGGTACAGAAACCTTACGCTGGCTTCCTCTTTTAATGTTGAGCAATTAAATGTAACCGGAACGTATAAAGATAGCATACGCAGCCCGGTATTCAATTACCTGCAATTTGCTGTGAACTGGAGCAGCCAGTCTCAAAAGGCGTTGCAGCATATTAATCCTAGATACGGTCAAAGTTTGCTGCTGAGATACAGAACCGTTATTAACAATTATTCGGCAAATCAGTTTCTGGCATCGGGCTCTTTATATTTTCCGGGCGTTGGAATAAACCATAGTCTTGTAATCACCGGGGCCTTCCAGGCACGCGACACCGCCGGTGAATACCGTTTTTCCAATGGTTTTCCTTTCTCCCGCGGGTATAGTAGCATAGATGCGCCACGGATGTGGAAAGGCAGTGCCAATTATCATTTTCCATTGGTTTACCCGGATTGGGGATTTGCACAAATGCTGTATTTCATGCGCATAAGAGCGAATGTGTTTTTTGATTACACCCAGGCTCAAAGCCTGCGTACAGGAAATATTTTTTTATACAGGAGTACCGGAACTGAAGTATATTTTGACACCAAATGGTGGAACCAGCAGCCGGTTACCTTTGGAGTTCGATACAGCAGGTTACTCGATAATGATGTGGCGGGTGCAACTAATCCAAACAGGTGGGAGTTTATTTTGCCTGTTAACCTTGTAAGCCATTAAAGCTGTGTTACTGGATCATTTTAAATGAAACAACGGGCGCCATTATTTTGCTTCCATTTTTCAATTGTACAATAATATTGTCAAGCACCATTTCATCACCCCTGGCGATATTATCTTTTATACTCTGGCGCCATAACTCCGACATGATATTGGTGTCTTTGAAATCGTTAACCCGCATATCGTTGGTTATTTTACGCTGACCAGTTTCAGAATCTTCGTAACTGCTTTTGAATTTATAGATGGATCTGAATCGCACAATATTATATTTATTTCCTTTCTCATCACGCGCTATAAGTGCCGAATCAATAATGCGCGAAAGGATATCTGACGTAATATCCCCACCCTTAAAACCACCCATGGTGATCGTGATATGGGGCAATGCAGTAGCAGGAGCGGGGTTATTTTGAGTAAACGCGGTTAAAACAATGAACAACAAAGAAAATAAAAAAAGTTTTTTCATAGTACTCCAATTGTGATACAGTCGGTTCATGACTTACAAAACGCTCGCAATTTAGATTTTATTATACAGTCTTTTTGTTAAAGCATGCAATAAAAAAGGGAGGTCTGTGCCTCCCCTATGTTAATGCTGTATGTATTCGTTTATTCTTCTTCGATGTTAGCCCCGGGTGCATTGGCTTTCACTGATTCAATTCCGTTATCACGGCCAGACTCGCTTTCATACATCTGGCTTTTACCAATAACCTGTCCGTTGCCGGCTTTAAGGTTGAAATAAAACTTGCCATTAGAGGCAGGCAGCCTTTCGTACCTGGAATCTTCCGGTGCATTGGTTTTCATTGACTCAATTCCGTTTTGCATTGCCGCGGCCGTAGTATAACCCTGGCTCGAAATAATAACCTGCCCATTATCGGCTTTCAGGCTAAAATAAAATTGCCCGTCATTACCTGTTTTTGTTACAAATTTCCCCATTCCATTATTTTTTAGTGAGATTCAATATACAAATTTTATGAGGAATGACAAATTTTTACATGAGTTACGGTTTATGATGTAAAATGGTGTTTGCGTGCAGGCGACCTATTTAGCGGAGTTGTTTGAGTTGTGCGTTACCGAACTCAAGTAAGCTGTTTAATTGCATATCTGCTGCGTTCCATTTGCCGTGGTTTCTAAAATCGGGGGCGGGAATAACAACGCATTTCATGTGTGCAGCTTTCGCTGCTATCATTCCGTTGAATGAATCTTCAAAGCAGATGCATTGTAAAGGAGCAGATTGCAGGGCCGCCGCACAGGTAAGATATACTTCCGGATGCGGTTTGCCATATTGCAGGTGTTCTGCAGAAGTCATTGCCTGCAGGGAATGGCGGATTTTTAATTTATCTACAACAACATCAACCACAGCCATAGGCGATGAGGTAGCTAAGCCTATTTTGTATTGATGTTCATTAAAAAAATGAAATGCTTCGGGCACACCCGGCATGGCTATTCCATTTTTTTCAATTTTGGCAATTGCTTTTTTAATAATCATCTCAATTGCCCTTTCGGTAAACCGGTTATTTATTTTAAAGTAATGAAACCAATATGTGAGCCATTCTCTTGTACGCAACCCTGTAGTGTGGTGATATTGTTTGGGGGTGAGCGTGATGTTGAATTCCTGTAAAACTTCCGCGGCCGCTTCCTCCCATAATGGCTCAGAGTCAATGAGCAGTCCATCCATATCAAAGATTACGGTATTCGTTGTGTGCATGCTGCAAATATAAGGTGAAAGCCGGCCCTTAAAAAAGTGGAGTCATAAAATGAGCAAAGGGAAATGGAAACCCCTATGCAGTTAATGGTTTTTACAAATACCCTATATTGTGAAACAAATGATGCGTATAAAACTGTAGGAATGGATTCTTTTTTCGAAAGGTTGCGTTATGTGAAACTGATACGAAAGTTCGTATACGTCATTATTGGAGTGCTATCTTACCCGGGACTCGCCATGATGAACCGGGTAAGAATCTACGGTACGGAGCATATAAAAAGATTACCGCGTAACAATGTACTGTTTGTAAGCAATCATCAGACTTACTTCATGGATGTGATCGCTTTTTTGCATATTTTTTGTGCTGTAAAATGGCGAAAAAAAAATAAGCTCGGCATACCTTATTACCTGCTGAATCCTTTTACAAATGTGTACTTTGTTTCTGCTCAGGATACTATGGAAAAGGATTTTATGAGCAGACTAATGTCCTTAGCGGGATCACTAACTGTGAAACGTACATGGGTTGAAGAAGACAAAACCGTAAGAAGAGGATTAAACCTTTCTGATAGTAAGAAGATTCTGAAGGCGTTAAACAGAAGCTGGGTAATTACGTTCCCCCAGGGAACCACCACTCCTTTTGCGCCAGGGCGTAAGGGAACTGCGTTCTTGATTAAGCAAAGCAGGTGTATCGTGGTGCCTATAGTGATCAGCGGGTTTAATAAAGCTTTTCATAAAAAAAACCTGAAGCTAATGCGCACCGGGGTGGTTATGACGGTGAAATTTAAACCGCCGCTTGAGATTAACTATGAAGATAGCTTAGACAATATCCTGGAGCAACTCATGGAGTCGATTGAGCAATCCGACGCCTATAAAAACACAAATTTGTAAGATCATTTTTCGGAAAAAAGCGCTTTTAGTTCCGCTGCATCGTTCGGTTTCATTTTCCCACCCAATATCAATCTCAATTGTCTCCTTCGCATCGCCCCGTCAAACAACTTTTTTTCATCCTCTGTTTCAGGGATGAGTTGAGGAACGGGAGTAGATTTTCCTTCTGCGTTTAAGGCCACGAAAGTATAATAGGCTTCATTGCTTTTGTATTTGTGGCGTTCTTTCAGATCTTCACCCCATACGCGCAGGTGCACTTCCATAGAAGAATTGAAAGCCCGGCTTACCCTGGCTTCAATAAAAACAGCGTTCCCCAGTTTGATAGGGGCCTCAAAAGAGATATTATCGACAGAGGCGGTTACAACCGGTGCGTTGGCATGTTTTTGTGCAGAAAGCGCTGCTGCAATATCCATCCAATACATCAGTCTTCCTCCCATCAGGTTCCCAAATACATTGGTGTCGTTGGGCAACACCAGTTCGGTCATCATAACCAATGATTCACTGGCATATTTTGAAGTAAGTTGCATTAACCCGTTTTGCACGAAGATAAGGTTTCACCGCAACCCGCATGCAATGAAGCTGGAAACAACCTGCGTAGCAATTTTCTCCGGATTGTTCCTGAAGGCGCATTATTTATTCTTGAGACTCGCCTTTTGCAAACGGAGTGCAGCAAAAGACTTGGTTGCCCCTGCTATGGAACCGGGGTTCAGGGCTGGTACCGAGATATCATACCTGTGATTTAAATGAACCATTTAATGCGTTGCTGTTTAAGCGTTCGCGAAGAAAGTGTAGATGATCAGCAACGCTATTATCGCAACTCTTAGTGTAACAATATTGGGGATGAATAATTTTTTCATGGTTTTCATTTTTAGTATTGGGATATGAAAGGCAAAGAACAGGCTTTAGAACACCACCGGACAACGCATGATGCCTGATGAACCGCCGCCGCCAAAACGATAACCTACTTTAATGGTGGCGGAATAATAGGAGTCGTTCCGTGTTGGCGTACCACGTTTGTCTCCTGCATTATAATACGGAATTCTAACTCCGGGGCTCACCTGCTGCGCTTTGTTGTGCATTTGTTTTGCTATCGCCGCAGTGTTTGATCCTGCACCGAAATAGGCGTCGAAATCGCTGTCTGCAATAAAATCAGTGCCGATATCATCAATATAATCAGTGAAGGTTTTTCTGCTTGCAATTTCAAAGGCTGCCGTTATTCTGTCGGAGAAATAATAGCGTAAACCTACTCCATAAGGGATGTTGATTTGTGTGAGGCTATACTCCTTTTTGTCTGGATATTGTGGCATGCCCTGTCCTTCTGTGCGTAAAGGTTTAAGGTCTACCCAGCTTTTGGTTCCGTTTGGTGCGGTATACTCTCCCTTAGGATTGAAATGAAAAACACCGATGCCTATTAATGCATATGGGCGGAATTTATGATACACATCTTTATCATCTCCTTCCAGGAATACGGTAGGATATATTTCGGCTGTTAAAGTAAGTTCCTGTATGGGAATCCGTGCTGATAAATTCCTGTTTTTACGGGCAACCTCAGGTCCGCCCTTGTCTACGATAATACTATCTGCACCTTCCAGGGTAGTAAAGTTTGCGGCGAGGGTAAGGCCAAAAAACTCACTCGGGCGAACGGTGAAATAGGCGCCCTTCATGAGTTTGGTCATTTGAATATTATTGTCTTTGATAAAAGTGGTACCCACGCCCTGACGTCCGCCAAGGTCGCCAAGGAGGTTGGAAGGGCCTACATTCAGGCCTATTTCATACACGGGTTTACCAATAAAGGTATACTGGCTGTATGTTGTTGCAGATGATAAACAAATAGCTGCGATAATGCACGCACGAAAAATCTGGTTAGGTAGTTTTTGGATCATGAGACCGGATTTATGCTTTTCAAAAAAGGTATTGGACTGACCTAATAAACGGAGCACCCTGTCAAATATTATGACCCGAAAAGAACCCGGTACTTAAGAAGAGTAGGAGAAGAGAGCGCAAAAGAATGAAGAAAAGAAACTATGCGAGGATCATTTTAATGTGTTCGATATTGTCTTCCAGGTAGATATCGCTTTTTTGCACGAAACCCATGTTTTCATAAAATGATTGGAGGTACAGTTGCGCCCCAATTTGAATGGGTACCCGCCCAAACAATTGATATACAGTATTAATAGCGCGTTGCATCAACGCTTTGCCTACCCCGGTTCTTCGAACCTGTGAAGCATTTACGACTCGACCAATCGATGCTTCCTTGTAGACTTCACCAGGCGCAAATATGCGGGCGTAGGCCAATAGCCGGTCGTTGTTCCACGCACATAAATGCCACGCTTTCTGATCTTTATCATCGGCATCCTGGAAAATACAATGCTGCCCAACGATGAATACTTCCATCCGCAACTGCAGTATCTTATACAACTCATTTACTGTGAGTTCATCGAATGTTTTAAGTGTCCATTGCAGCACCATAAGAATTTGATGTATGATAATAAAATACAAAGGTCGAATAAAGACCAGGAACCCAATAATATACAGATGCTTCGTGCCTGCATGACAGGGAAACGGTAACTCGAAAGGGGAAATCCGAAACTGAATACAATTATAAACTACAAACCATAGACCACAAATTAAAAAATCCGAAGAAGAGAAAGGTGAAAAGAGAGAAGTCAAAGAAGGTAATATCCGTTCTATCGTTAACA
>CAYMKT010000053.1:0-12428 GCA_964391065.1 uncultured Terrimonas sp.
GCACAAAATCAAACCCCCAGTCTCGCATCCATTTAAAATGTTCTTCGGTGGTGGGATTATGGGAGGGCGCCGGGTTTGGAGAAAAGAAATCGAGCAAATTAAAGCCTTTCCATCGTGGCAGCTTATTTACTGCTGTGAGCTCCCGCGGTGAAGCAAACGCTTTTAATTGTGAAAGCGCCAGTCCGGCTGTAATAACCCCGGTATGTTGTATAAAATGCTTACGGTTCATATGGCAAAACAGAATTGATATGATGAATATGTGAAACGGTTCTCTAAGATAGAGCATAAGCCAGTTTAAACAGCCCGCTAATTATTGTTTTGAGGTGCAGTATGCAAAAAATAATCCAAATGATAAGTCCGTTGGCCTGCCTGTGTATTGTAATTCCGGAATTTATTCCCGTGGTAAGGAATACCAAGACGTCAATGAGTGCCATAGGCACAATACATACTTTTTCAGCCAAATTTTCATCTCAAATATATTTCCTGCTATTCCAGGGCTTTGACAGGTGCTGTGCAGCGACAGGCAAACAAAACAGGTCCCAATCTCTCAAAATTACCAGCCATTTAAATTATCTTTAATACGACTGTAGTGTTACTATAGACTGCACGCCAATATAACCATTATGATTTCAGTACGATTTCGCCTTTTCTTTGTTAGATATGTCAGCGTTTTACTGATCATCGTTATTTCCGTAATAAGCGAAGCGCAAAATCAACAGGTTATCGACAGCCTTGTACAGGAACTGGACCAAAACACCGGAGAAAAAAAAGTGGATGTGCTGGTGAATCTTTTTTGGCAATACAGGGGTGTTGATAATAAGAAGGCTGCTGAATACAGCGAATGGGCATTTAACGAGGCAACGGAGTTAAACAATAAATCTACCCTTGCTAAGGCCTATCATCTGAAAGGCGTATTACAGGAGTCGTTAGGCGAGTTTAAAAAGGCGGAGCAATTCCTTAATCTGTCTTTAGAAGCGGCCTTATCCTTAGGCGATACCGCCTTAATTGCCGGTGCACTAAACAGCTTGGGAACACTTAACCATAAGCAGTCCAATTACCAGCAGGCGCTTGATTTTTTTATGCAACGGCTCTCTTTCTTAAAACCTGATGATCAGGGTGCGCTTGCCACTAACTATAACAACATCGGCCTGATCCATGAAGCGATAGACAACAATGCCAAAGCATTGGAGTACTTTGGAAAAGCCCTTGACCTTCATCGTTCCCTCGGAAATACAAGGTTGGAAGGCGGTACCCTTGCGAATATGGGGGTGGTTTACTTCAATATGAAGGAATATGATAAGGCCCTGGAGCATTACAGGAAAAGCATATCCATCATACAAGGTTTGGGAGATAAGGGAATCTTGTCTATTCTTTACGAAAGCATCGGGAATGTGTATAAAGAACAAGCCAAATATGCGGCAGCTATTAAAAGCTATAACGATGCGCTTGCGCTCAGTGAAGCCCTTGGCGACGATTATGGCATAGCAAGTGTGAACCGGAATTTGGGAGAATCCTACTTGCTTGAAAAGCAATACCGCCCGGCCATAACCCACCTTCTAAAAAGCCGCGCCTTAAGTGAAAAGACCGGAGGGAAATCTTTTGTAATGAATGCCGATCGTTTACTGGCGCAGGCATACGCCGAAATGAACGATCACAAAAACGCATACGAGTATTTAAATGCTTATCAGGCTTTGAGAGACACGCTGTTTAACGAGAATAAAAACGAACAGATACAGGAACTGCAAACCCGTTATGAAACGGAAAAAAAGAACCAGGAAATTCTGTTGCTGAATACCGAGAAGGAACTTCAGGCAGCCGCTTTGCAAAAAGAACGCATTATTCGAAATCTGTCTGTCATCGGAATCATCCTGATTGCAGCCATTGCTTTTATGGCGCTTAAAAATTTTCGTCAAAAAAGCAAAGCGGCACGGCAACTGGCGCTTAAAAATGAAGAAATCAACCGGCAAAAAATAGCGCAGTTGGAAAAAGACAAAAAACTGGAAATCATGGACGCCATGATCAGTGCCGAGGAAAAAGAGCGTAAACGTATTGCCGAAGACCTGCACGACGGATTAAGCGGACTGTTGGCCAGCACCCAAATGCAGTTTGACAGCGTACGGCGCGAAACCGAAACAATGCGCGCTCATCCAAAGTTCAGTTATGCCCTGCAGTCGCTGGGCAATGCCAGCCGGGAAGTGAGAAGAATTGCGCATAACATGATGCCCGAAATGTTAATGAAATATGGATTGGTGGATGCTTTGTCCGAGTTTATTGCCAATATTCAGGCTGCACATCATCTTAATATAACATTTGAGCATACTGGTATGCAGCAAGGTTTGAATCAAACACAGGAACTGATCATCTACCGGGTTATCCAGGAACTGGTCAATAATATTGTTAAACATGCAGCAGCCACAGAAGTCCTGATTCAGCTCAATATAACAAACGATACCTTGCTGGTAACGGTAGAGGACAATGGAATAGGGTTCGATACAAAAACAACCAACCGTTCAAATGGAATTGGTATAAGCAATATCACTTCACGGGTGCAATACCTGAACGGCGATCTTACAATAGAATCAATGCCGGGTAAAGGCACATCGGCATATATTGAAATTGCACTTAACCACCAAATTACCGGACTGCTATGATACGGGTAGCCATAACCGATGATCATTTGCTGATCATCAAAGGACTAAAAGAGCTGTTATCGGAACTGCCGGATATTATACTGGCCGGAACCTTCATGTCAGTCGGGGAAACCCGGACAGGGCTTTCTTTAGTCAACCCGGATGTGCTCCTCCTGGACCTGAACCTACCCGACGGGGATGGGGTACTGTTTTGTAAGGAAATAAAAAAAGAGTATCCGAAGCTGAACATTCTTGCGCTTACCACCTATAACCAGGCTGTTCTTATAAAAAATGTGATGCGCAATGGGGCCAGTGGATTTTTACTAAAGAATACTTCGCTCGATGAGTTGCATGCTGCAATACAAACGGTTCACCAGGGGCAGCAATACCTGCAGCAGGAAATACAACATATCCTGTTGCAGCATACTATCGGGCAGAAAAGGCAGCAACCTGCTTTTCAGCCGGTATTGTCGCGAAGGGAAAAAGAAATAATCCAGCTCATTGTCAATGAGCACACCACGCAGGAAATAGCCAATAAGCTGTTTGTTTCCATAAAAACGGTAGAATCACACCGCACCAACCTGATGGACAAGCTGGGCGTGAGAAACCTGGCGGGACTTGTAAAAGCAGCCATTGAAAAAGGGCTTTGCTAGAAGAATAATTGCTTCCTCCTCACTTATGAACTTTTTTCCCTATTCATCAACCTGGTATATTTTTTCCTCTCTTCAGGGTAAACCCTGAAAAATACAATTCAGGGTATTACCTGAAACATTTCGACAACCTGCTGTCTAATTTTGATATTGCCCTGGATAACGCGCTGTAATCAAAATTCCAAATCAAAATTCCTTCAGCCATGTTGAATCAAATAAACCGCAGACCGTTGTTATTTCTACTGAAATTAACTTCCCTGCTGATAGTAGGCACCGGTTGCACCAAAGAAGAAAAGACTTTTGCGCCACCCACGGTATCTACCGAAGAAATAAGCTCCATCACCTTAACATCGGCATCGGGCGGAGGCAATATCAGCAGTGATGGCGGGGCGGCCGTTACGGTAAAAGGCGTTTGCTGGAGTACGGCAAACAACCCAACAACTTCCGATAGCAAAACAGCAGATGGTAGCGGAACAGGAAGCTTTACCAGTCTGATCGACAATTTGTCGGCCAATACGGTATATTATGTAAGGGCCTATGCTACCAACAGTGCCGGCACCGGCTATGGCCAGGAGCGCAGTTTCACCACTAAGGATACAGATTTAATAGCCGGCCTTCAATCCTATTGGAAGCTGGATGAAACGGCAGGAACCGTAGCCGCAGACGCCATCGGGAACTGGGACCTTAATTTCGTAAATGCCCCGGTATGGTCTTCCTCAGGTAAAAAAGGCAATGCCATTGATTTCGGAACAACCAGTACGCGTTACCTGCAAAAAACCGGCATTAACAGCGGGAACAAGAATACCTATACACTGGCGGCCTGGATCTACCTGCAACAGGATGTTGATAACGATGCCGTTAACCCCTGGATGCACATTATGGGCATGAACAGTGGCGCAACAGTCATAGCTGCCGGCGCCGCAGAAGTAAAAATATCCCTTGTTGCCGGTAACAAGCTGCAGGCCATGTACCATACATTCAATGGGGCAGCCCATGAAACAAAAGACGTAATGTCCAGGGAAAGCACCACCCCTATTACCTCAAACAAATGGCACCATGTTGTGGGAATCGTCAACAACGGAGATATAGAACTGTATATTGATGGCGTCATTGACAATTCAAACCCTGTTCAGGGCAGCGGACTGAATTCAAACCTGAATTTTACGAATGGTAGGATTACCATCGGTAATGCAAGACTTTGGAACAACACTTATGTTACAGAAAGGTGGTTCAGGGGGAAAATTGATGAAGCGGGGATATGGGACCGGGCACTTAGCGCTAAAGATGTGGAAGCCTTGTACAATAGCGGTAATGCTGTTAGCTATCCCTTTTAGTTTGGTCTTTAGCTTGCTTTGGCGATTTCAAAATCATTATCGCTGCATCCAACGATTTGAACTATTACTGATGAAAAACAGCAGCTTCAGCATTATGCAGCAGCACACAAAGGCTGTATCCCGGTTTGTCGTTGCCCCAAAAGAAATAACTTTGCGGCTATGCAGGAGGTCTTTTTTAAAGATATGGGCACGATAGCCTATAAGGATGCCTGGAACTACCAGGAGGCGTTGCTGAAAAAGAATGTGGAAGCAAAAGCTTTAGCTAAAACCAATGCTCCGGATTTAACTCGCATTACCCAGCATGAGCCCGCTTTTGAAATTATAGCCGGCACCCGGCATCATTTGCTTTTGTGCGAGCATCCCCCCGTATACACTTTAGGCAAAAGCGGTCATACCGAAAATGTGCTCATCAGCGAGGCGGTCCTTCGTCAGAAAGGCATTGAATATTATCAAACCAACAGGGGGGGGGATATTACTTTTCACGGCCCGGGTCAAATCGTAGGCTATCCTATTATTGACCTGGAGAAGTATTATACCGACATTGGCAAATATCTCCGTAACCTCGAAGACGTGATCATCCTTACCTTACAGCAGTATGGAATAAAGGGGGAAAGATCTCCGGGTGAAACAGGCGTATGGATAGAGCCTTCTGTAAAAGGACGGGAAAGGAAGGTATGCGCTATGGGGGTGCGTTGCAGCCGCTGGGTAACCATGCATGGGTTTGCGTTAAACGTGAATACCGACCTTAACTATTTCAATTATATCGTACCCTGTGGCATAGCCAACAAGCAGGTAACTTCCATTGAAAAAGAACTGGGCTACGCTCCTGCAGTTGGCGAGGTTAAAACAATAGTAAAAAAATCTTTTGAAGAAGTATTTGATTGCTGGTTTAGTAATGAAGGGTAAGGTTTTATGGAACTCTTACCTTGTTTTTTTCTTTTAATATACCATCTTCAAATAGTTCAAACCGGAACCAGCCCGAGTGCAGGAAGTTAGATTTGTCAAGCACAAAAATATGCTCCTTGATGTCGTTGATCTGGAACATAGCGTCTCCGGATTGCTCGTAAAATTTAATTTTGAACTTACCATGCCGCCCGGAAGGTAATACGATGGTAACATTGCCATCCGCATTAGTGAAAACGAAGCCAGATGGCTTGTATGCTTCTGGTCTTACCACATTAACAGTATCTTTTTTGAACCCATCACTCCTTTTCTTATTGGAAGTGTTTGTAGTTTCCATTTGGTATTCCTTACCAACAGGCTCGTCTGCAACTGCAGGAGCTGCTGCTTCAACAGGCGCGCTCTTCTCCGGCAGCTTTGTTTCAACAGCAACTGCCGTATTATTTTTATTTTCTTCTTTTGCAACGGGCGAAACTGGCTTGGTATGTTGCGCTTTCGCCGGTGGAGCGGTATACATTTTTGCTTTTTGAGCTTTACTGAACGTATACTTTCCATTATCGAGCAGGATATATAATTTATAAAACGAATTAGGGCTGGGTGCGTTGTTGTCCAGGAATCCATTAGTAACCGATGTTGGGTCGGGCAACGTTAAAATAGTCTTAAAACCCTTCGTGCTATCTGCGGAGCGTTGAATACTCAATTGTTTTATTACGGGGTAATCATTCACCCAGCTTAAAATAATTTTACCGTTTCTGTTTACAACCGAAAAATCAGGTAAGGTGTCCTGGGCATGAACATGTTTTCCCAATAAAACAAACACAAGAAAAATAACAGTCCGCCAAAGCATTTTCATAGTAATTGAATATCAATACGTATTAAGATTTAAGTGCAACAAAGATAACGCTCACTTCATATTAAAATTCTAAAATCCCGGTCGAAAGCGAACGGTTACCCTGTAAACCACCGCTGTGAATAGCCAGGATGCTCGATCCGGGAAGAAAGGAATCCTTGCCGATCAAATCAAATATCCCATACATCATTTTTGCGGTGTACACAAAATCGAGCGGAATACCTGATGCCTGATAAAATTGATTCATCCATGTTGTGAGGGCATGAGTTTGTTTGGCATACCCACCAAAATGGTAATCGTGTACGATCTTAAACCTTTCAGGCAATACAACCGGCGATATGGATTGTATTTCCTCAAATAAACCCGTATTATTCTTCATACAACTGATCCCGATAACCTGTTGATCTGGGTTGGATGATTGTAAAAGTCCTGCTATTGTTGTACCTGTTCCCACAGCCGAAACGATATGTGAATAAGAACTTATATCTGTAGTATGTAATATTTCCGAAGCGCCCTTAACGCCCAAACTCCCATACCCTCCTTCTGGAACGATGTATGCGTTGTCAAATTGCTTTTGAAACGGAATTTTACCGGGATTTCTTTTTGCCGCATCATAATCGCTCCTGGGAAAAAAAATAAGTTGCATCTGGCATGCCTGCGCATTCCTAAGCGTAGATGACCAATGTTCGGGTTCCTCGCCTCTTATTATTCCAATGGAAGTAAAACCGAATGCTTTTGCCGCGTAAGCCATTGCGGCGATATGGTTGGAGTAAGGCCCGCCAAATGTGAGGAGGGAAGCATATCCTTTTTCTTTGGCGTCGCGGATATAATATTGAAGCTTGAACCATTTGTTGCCGGAAATTTCGGGATGAATGCGATCCAGCCGAAGTACAGAAAGCTGTACCTTTTTTTGCAGGGTAAGCGCATTTTCAACGATATCTGTTGACACATTGCCTGCAAATATGATTTCTTTGGAGTTCATTAATACCTATAGGAAAGTAAGAAATCTTTGTGCCTTTCCCTTCTCCCTTTTATTTGTCTATGATGATTCCGGCGCTCAGGTATTCCCTGTTTAACCGTGCAATATTATCCACGGAAATTTCTTTAGGGCAAACCGCTTCGCATGCTTCTGTCATGGTACACGAGCCAAATCCCTCCTTATCCATTTGCGCAATCATATTCAGTACACGGGTTTTCTTTTCCGGGGCGCCCTGGGGTAATAAAGAAAGATGCGACACTTTGGCCGATACGAACAGCATAGCAGAACTGTTTTTGCATGCCGCTACGCAGGCGCCACAGCCTATGCAGGCAGCGGCTGCGAAAGCATTATCCGCCTTTTCCTTTTCAATGGCAACAGCATTGCCGTCTACAGCATTCCCTGTGTTTACCGAAATAAAGCCACCCGCCTGTATAATCCTGTCGAATGCGTTACGATCTACTACTAAGTCTTTAATAACAGGGAAAGCATTGGCCCGCCATGGCTCAACCACAATTGTATCGCCATTGTTGAATGCCCTCATATGCAACTGGCAGGTAGTGGTGCCATGCCAGGGTCCGTGCGGCCGGCCGTTGATATACATAGAACACATCCCGCAAATACCTTCGCGGCAGTCATGATCAAAAGCGATAGGCTCTTTTCCTTCTTCAATCAGCTTTTCATTGAGTACATCAAACATCTCCAGGAAAGACATCTCCGAAGAAATATCTTTTGCCTGGTAGGTCTCGAAACGCCCATTTTCATTCTTGTTTTTTTGTTTCCAAACTTTTAAAGTAAGGTTCATTGTGTAATGTTCCATATTTACTAATGCGTTAATTTGAAAATTTGAAAATTTGAAAATGAATACAGCAACAACCAAACAAAACCCGGTATCCTTCCTTTTGCCGAGGATATTATTTTAGAAAGTATTTTTATGATATCATTCAAATCTTCAGTTAGTTTTTTGTCGAACCTATAACTTTCACTTCTTTCGCAAAGGATCAGCCAGTATAATGCTTCACTGGCTTCTTTGGCTCCTATCTTCATTTTATGGATAAAATCCGCTTTACTTTCCGCGTTTTGCGCCTCAAAAACATTTGCTCCGATGGATGTGGAAGAACGCAGTAATTGTCTGGCAATCACAAACTTCTTGTCATTTTCGAGTTGCTCGCAATATTTAATGATAGCTAATGAAAAATCAACCGTTTTCTCAACTATAATATTGGGCTTATCGTTTCTCATAATTTGAAAGTTTAAAAAATGGTGAATTAGGTTTAATTTTCAAATTACCACATTTTAAAAATTTTCAAATTATTTATAGTTCCGTTGTGTTGGTTTAATTACTTCGTAATTCAATCCTTCCTTATTTAGCTGCCAGTTATGCTCATCTTTATATTCCCATGCTGCTACATACATAAACTTGTCATCCTGCCGGAGAGCTTCGCCTTCGGCAGTCTGGCTTTCTTCCCGAAAATGGCCGCCACAACTTTCTGCTCTTTCTAACGCATCAATACACATCAGTTCGCCCAGCTCAATGAAATCTGCTACGCGGTTAGCCTTATCTAATTCGGGGTTCATTTCATTCACGTCTCCGGGTATGCTTACATCGTTCCAGAATTCCTTTTTCAATGCCCGTATTTCTTCAATCGCTTCCTTCAAACCTTTTTCGTTTCTTGCCATCCCGCATTTTTCCCACATGATTTTTCCCAGCCGTTTATGAAAACTTTCCACGGATTGTTTACCCTTGATATTCATAAGGTTATCAATGCGTTCTTTTACCTGTTTCTCCGCCGTTTCAAAAGCTTCATGCGTAGTAGGAATAGGTTGCACCCCAATTTCATCCGCGAGAAAGTTGCCAATAGTATAGGGAATAACGAAATAGCCATCCGCAAGACCCTGCATCAATGCCGATGCCCCCAGGCGGTTAGCGCCGTGATCACTAAAATTGGCTTCTCCTAAAGAATACAAACCTTTTATGGAAGTCATCAGTTCGTAATCTACCCAAAGTCCGCCCATGGTATAATGCACAGCCGGATAAATCCGCATCGGAACTTCGTATGGATTTTCACCGGTAATTTTCTCATACATGTCGAACAGGTTGCCATATTCTTCTTTTACCACTTCTTTTCCCAAACGTTCAAGCGTGGCTTCATCGGGATTTTCGATGCCGTGTTTCCGGGCTTCGGTACGCCCGTATTTATTAATGAGATTATGTCTGAAATCTAAATAAACCGCCTGCTTGGTAGTACCTACGCCGTAACCCGCATCACATCTTTCCTTAGCGGCCCGCGAAGCCACATCACGTGGTACCAAATTGCCAAATGCCGGGTACCGCCGTTCCAGGTAATAATCTCTTTCGTCCTCAGGAATATCATTCGCTTTGCGGGTATCATTTTGTTTTTTGGGAACCCATATTCGTCCGTCGTTACGTAACGATTCCGACATTAGGGTTAATTTACTCTGATGGTCGCCTGTAACGGGTATGCAGGTAGGATGTATTTGAGTAAAGCATGGGTTAGCAAAGAATGCCCCCTTTTTATGCGCCTTCCACGCGGCGGTAACATTACTGCCCATGGCGTTGGTAGAGAGGTAAAACACATTTCCATATCCTCCGCTACACAGCAAAACAGAATGTCCGAAATGCCTTTCCAATTCGCCCGTAATCAAGTTACGGCAAATTATTCCTCTTGCTTTGCCGTCAATTACTACCACATCCAGCATTTCGTGCCGGGTGTACATGGTTACATTGCCCAATGCAATCTGCCGCTCAAGTGCCTGGTAAGCGCCTATCAGTAATTGCTGACCGGTTTGCCCGGCTGCATAAAACGTTCTCTTTACCTGCACGCCGCCAAAGGAACGGTTGCTCAACAATCCGCCATATTCCCTTGCAAAAGGCACACCCTGCGCCACGCACTGATCAATAATATTTGCACTTACCTCCGCCAGGCGATGCACATTTGCTTCGCGGGAGCGGTAGTCTCCGCCCTTTATGGTATCGTAAAAAAGACGAAAAACGGAATCGCCATCATTTTGATAGTTTTTTGCAGCGTTAATGCCGCCCTGTGCCGCGATGGAATGCGCCCTGCGCGGGGAGTCCTGAAAACAATAGGCTTTAACACGGTATCCTAACTCACCCAGGGATGCGGCTGCAGAAGCGCCGGCAAGCCCGGTTCCTACAACAATCACTTCTAATTTACGCTTATTGGCAGGGTTCACTAATTTAACATGGCCTTTATAATCGTTCCATTTATTCTCTAAAGATCCTGCAGGTATTTTTGAATCGAGCATAATTGTAAATACATTGATGATTTTACCAGATTATTGTCAGATTATTCAAAAAGCGTAAGATGAAATTAAAAGCCATTCCTCCTCACTCCTTCCTGTCTCCTGCCAACTATTTTACCCACCCCAAATGCATAGAAACGGGCATCATAGCAAAAGCCAGGGGCACAATTATTGAAAATGCCGTTCCTGCCGCTTTAACGATACTAACGTAGCGTTGGTTGTGCAAACCAAGCGTTCTAAACGCACTATTAAAGCCATGCAATAAATGATAGGCCAACGAAATACAGGCGAACACATACAAAATAACGATTGGAAGCGACTGAAATACCATCAGCATTTCGCCATACAGGTTATGGTATTCCTTTCCTTCGTATGAGGCAATACCCAACTCATGAATATTACCGATACCGCCAAGGCGGCTGGGTGTCCAGAAATGATAAATATGCATAATCAGGAACAACAGAATCAGCGTGCCTAGTAGTCCCATATTACGACTGTACCACTTGCTTCCACGGTTGCCCAAAGGTACCTTGTAGCCTATGCTGCGGTTGCTCCTGTTTTGGGCTTCTAACAGCAATCCCTGTACAATATGCAGAATAATGCCAATAAATAACCCTATTTCAAGAACGCGGATTACTATGGTTGATCCCATAAAATGAGCGGCTTTGTTGAACATTGCGCCATCATCGCCCGCCCAAATGCAGGCATTAATACCCGCATGCACTACCAGAAATGCAATCAGAGACAGTCCGGTAAGCGCCATTACAAATTTTTTTCCAACGGATGAAGTGAAGAGTTGTTTCCAGGTCATAATGAGTTAGAAGTAGTTAGAAAAAGTACGGCAAAAGTAGCACACAAATGATCATAAACATCAGGGATTGGTTTTTTTTATGAATCTAATCGTTTTAATAAATGATCATTAATAACATTGAAAAGATTTTGCGGTTCCAGTATTCGCCATTCCGGAATATCTATTAAAGCGGCATACCTTTGGAGTTTAGCCTTTTTAAAGTCTTGCTGTGATTGTTCCGGCAGGTTCAATATGGCAATCCATCCGCCTTCTTCGTTGGTTTCCTGGAACCAATCCTCGTAATAACTATCATCACTGCTGTGAAAATTCAATACATTTTCCGCAATCAGAATAAATTGTGTTATTCCTTCATAAAAAAGTATATCAGTGACCTCCCTTCGCAATGTTTGAATATCGTTCTCAATGGCATCGTTCCATTCTCCGATCAGTTCAATGATTGCAAAACCCATTTCATAATCGGCATACAGAATTTTCATGTACAGCGTACGGGAGCCAAATTCATCCCATTGCGGATGGATGTAATAATTATATATGGTTTGAGAAAAAACAAATTCACTGTACTCCCGTCCATAAAAAGGGGATTTTGGATCTTCTTCCGAAACATACAAATGCCGCCAGTTGTAAAACGGTTCTATATCATGCATAGCTGCAAATATCCAAAGAAATCTGAAATGCGAATTTAGGGCTGTAATAAAACATGGTGTGTCATGTTATTTTGCGACTCAATAGCATATTCATTGGAGCAACAATTAGCTGAGCAGGTAATCTTTCAGATTTTCATATTCAGGAGCGATGACAGTACTTTTTTTAGGCAGATGCATGATTTCTTTCACCGTGTCCGGAATGGCGATAGGTTTGCCGGTAATTTCTTCCACTACTTCCGGAAACTTTACCGGGTGGGCAGTTTCCAGGAAAATTCCTTTTTGACCGGCATGTGCAGCCAGGTACCGTTGTAAACTCAAATAGCCCACGGCGCCATGAGGGTCGAGTGT
>CAYMKT010000053.1:12528-18802 GCA_964391065.1 uncultured Terrimonas sp.
CAGCCAGGTACCGTTGTAAACTCAAATAGCCCACGGCGCCATGAGGGTCGAGTGTATATCCTGTTTCATGTAAAGTTCGCCTTATGGTGTCTTTTGTTTCGGCATCGGTAACCGTATATCCCGAGAGGACATGCCTGAGATCGATAAATTGATGATTGAACAACTGTAGTATTCGTACAAAATTGCTGGGGTTACCCACATCCATTGCGTTGGAAAGTGTGGGTGTTGCCTGTTTTACATCGTAATAGCCGCTATGCAGGTAACGGGGCACCACGTCGTTTACATTACAGGCTGCAATAAAATGCCTTGCCGGGAGACCTGAAATATGGGCCAACATGCCTGCGCAAATATTGCCAAAATTGCCGCTGGGCACACAAAATACCGGGGGGCTTTCTTTTTGGAACCACTGCTTATACGCAAAGAAATAATAAAACTGCTGGGGTAGCCATCGGGCTACGTTAATTGAGTTGGCCGAAGTAAGGAACCGTTTGTTCGTTATTGTTTTATCGGTAAAAGCCTGCTTTACCATTCGCTGGCAATCATCAAAACTGCCTTTTACCTCCAGCGCATGAATATTTCCACCTAATGCCGTTAGCTGTTTTTCCTGCACAGAACTCACTTTTCCTGAAGGATAAAGAATAACTACATCTACTCCCTCTACTCCAAAAAAACCATTGGCCACGGCCCCGCCGGTGTCGCCGGAAGTGGCTACCAGCACAGTAATTTTTTCGCTGCCTTCCCCGGCAAAATAGCCGAGGCACCTGCTCATAAACCTTGCGCCTATATCCTTGAAGGCGAGCGTTGGTCCATGAAAAAGTTCCAGTGAAAAAATATCATCGGTTACTTTTACCAGGGGAATAGGAAAATTAATTGTTTCACTAACGATGCGCCTTAGTTTATCCTCTGGTATATCGTTGCCTACATAGGTGTGGATTACATCATATGCAATATCCTCATTGGTCATGCCACCGATAGCTGCTATCCAGTTTTTGTCGAGTTGCGCTATTGTTTCGGGAAAATATAAGCCCTTATCGGGCGCCTGACCTTGAATGGTGGCTTCTTTAAAGCTTACCATTGGCGATTGTTGTTCCAGACTATAATATCTCATTGTAATAATCCTGTTCTTTAATTAAGGCAGTAGAAGCTAACGGGGGCATATTTATCCAACAGCCTGATCGCTTATCGTAACCCCTTTCATATTAATGGTGGTTACATAGGTGTGAAAAGCAATTCCGGTATGGGTATAAATTTCCTGCATTGCCAATTCAACTTTTTTTGCAGTTGCTTCATCGCGGCTAAGCATAAAAATAGAAGGTCCCGATCCCGATATGCCGCCGCCCAAAGCGCCTGCTTCCAGGCTTTTTGATTTTACTTCATTAAATGCCGGAATAAGTATGCTTCTTACGGGCTCAATCAACACATCTTCAAGCGATCGGCCAATAAGATCGTAATCATTTTTCATTAAGCCGGTAACCAACCCGGCTATGTTACCCCATTGCCTGATCGCATCTTTCAATAAGATCTGTTTTCTCAATATCTGCCGTGCATCTTCGGTACGCACTTCAATTTGCGGGTGAACCAGGGTAACATACAGCAACGGTGAAGGAACACTGATGATGTCAAGCGGGTGTATGCTGCGAATAAGCGTTACCCCGCCATAAATACAGGGCGCTATATTGTCTGCGTGTTTTACTCCAGATGCCAGTTTTTCACCAAACATAGCCATCTGCACCAGGTCGGAATTGCTGAAAATATTGCCCAGCAAATGATTGGCGGCCACAACCGCACCGGCCGCGCTTGCCGCACTTGAGCCGATACCGCTTCCCGGCATTATCTTTTTTTCGATGGTAATATCGAAGCCGACCCTGTTTTCCAGCCGCTCTATCATTTCCAGAAGAGATACACCAGCCACATTTTTTTGAGGGTCGGTGGGAAGCCCATATGCATCCCGGTTATGGATGATAACCACAGGCTCTTCAATTAACTTAACGGTCATCAGGTCGTACGGATCATTCAAAGCCAACCCAAGTACATCAAAACCGCATACCATATTGGCTACCGTGCCAGGCGCTCTTACTGTACAGGATTGATCTATGATGGAAGCCACATCCAGTGGTTCACGTGGTGTTGCTTCGCCACCCGATGCAGAGATTATATGTTCGGAATTATCGTTGCCTGGCATTGTTTGGTTTTTAATAGTGGTTCAACAGCATACTCCATTGCACCTTTTTGTCCGATGTCAGAACGTTGCCCCTCTTATAATATCAGCAAATACACCCGATGCTGTTACATCGGCTCCGGCTCCGGCTCCTTTCACCACTAAAGGTTGCTGAGGGTAACGTTCGGTATAAAACAATACTACATTATCTTTTCCATATAAGTGATACAGGTCGTGCTGGGGAGCAATATGTTCGAGCCCCACGGAAGCTTTCCCATCCTGGAATTTGGCGACAAATTTAAGCTTACTATTTTCAGCGGCTGCGCTTTCGTACAGGTTTTTGAAATGCGATTCATGCTTTTTCAGTTCCGAATAAAATGCATTTACATCACCCTGCATACAGCTTTCCGGCAAAAATCCATTGCAGGTAATATCTTCCATTTCCATTTGTTCGCCCGATTCACGCGCCAGTATCATTATTTTGCGCATCACATCTTTCCCGCTTAAGTCGAGGCGCGGATCCGGCTCGGTAAATCCTTCATCCTGTGCCTGTTTTACTACTTCCGTAAAACTGCGCGCTCCATTATAATGATTAAAAACAAAATTTAAAGTGCCACTCAGTACTGCTTCTATCCGGTTGATTTTGTCGCCGCTGCGCATTAAATCGTTTAGCGTACCAATTACGGGCAAGGCAGCGCCTACATTGGTTTCGAATAAATAGTGGCAATGGTATGCCCGCGCCAGATCTTTTAATTTTTTGTAATAGGCATAAGATGATGACGCCGCTACCTTATTGCATGCCACAACCGAAACGCTTTTTTGCAGCAGCCTGTCGTAAACGTTTGCTACAACATCGCTGGCTGTCATGTCTATAAATATGGAATTACGAAAGTTTTTGCCAATAATAATATTAACGAACTCTTCTATATCCGCTTCTTCACCAGCCTTCAATCGCTCGTTCCAATGGTTAAAATCAATGCCATTGTCATCTACGATCATTTTCCTGCTGTTGGCCAATCCTATTACCCTAACGTTCAGTCGCAGGTGTTTTGTAAGCCAGCCTTGCTGTTGCTTTAGCTGCTGCAGGAGTTTGCTGCCAACATTACCGGTTCCAGCAATAAAAAGATGAATCTGTTTATAGGTGGTTTCGAAAAATTCTTCGTGCAGAATATTAATGGCCTTGCGCACATCCTTTGTAGCAACAACTGCCGATATGTTTCGCTCAGAAGATCCCTGGGCAATTGCCCTTACATTTACACCGTTTCTGCCTAAGGCGCCAAACATTTTACCACTGATGCCGGGATGGCTTTTCATATTTTCTCCAACCAGCGCTATAATCGACAAATCGGTTTCGGCTACCAGGGGTTGTACCTTTTCCACTTCAATTTCATATGCAAATTCCGCGTCCACTACGGCTATCGCTTTTTGTATAGCGGCATCTTCAACACCCACACAAATAGAATGTTCCGATGATCCCTGCGTGATCAGAATAACGTTGATCTGCGCTTCAGACAGCGCTTCAAACAATCTCCTCGAAAAACCCGGAACGCCCACCATGCCACTTCCTTCCAGACTAAATAAGGCGATATTGCTAATGCTGGAAATACCACGAATAGCGTTGCCATTGGTGGCGGCATTTTCCTGAATAATGGTACCCTCATCATCTGGTGCAAACGTATTTTTAATAATCACCGGAATGCCTTTACCCAAAACCGGTTGAATGGTAGGGGGATATAATACTTTGGCGCCAAAATGCGATAATTCCATTGCTTCCTGGTAGGAGATGGATGGGATTACTTTTGCGCCGCTTACCCAGCGGGGATCAGCAGTCATCATACCTGATACATCAGTCCATATTTCCAGTGAGCCGGCGTTTATTGCGGCAGTAATGATTGCTGCGGTATAATCGGAACCGCCACGGCCAAGCGTTGTGGTTTCATTGTTGGCGTCGGATGCAATAAACCCGGGTATGATGTGCAAGTGCTCCTTGCTTGCGGCAACAAAATCAGCAATTTGTTGCTGAGTAACCGCCATATTCACGGTAGCATTGCCAAAATTAGCGTTGGTTTGTATCAGCGTCCTTGCGTCTTTCCAGTTTGCGGGTGTACCAGCCGAGTTAAATGCGGCAGCGATGACCTGAGAAGAAGTGAGTTCGCCATAGCTTACCAGCCGGTCTTTGGTTCTTGCCGACAATTCGCTTAATAAAAAAACACCATTGCACACATCTTCTATTTCATTGCACAATTTTTTAACAAGGCTTAATACGCTGCTTTGCTGTTGAACCGGTATCAATAGCTTCACTGCGTCGAGGTGCCTTTGTTCAATCCTTTGTAGTTCGTCTTTGTATTGTTCATTGCCCTCAGCCGCCATTTGCCCGGCGTTAAGCAGAGCATCGGTCGTTCCCCCTAATGCAGATACTACTACAATGACCTTACTTTTTTCCAACCTATTCTTTACAATAGCCATTACCTTTTTTATGTTATCAGCGCTTCCTACCGAAGTACCGCCGAATTTCAACACCTGCATATTTGTTTATTTGATAATTTTTATAATATCGGCCCATCTGTCTTTTCAGACGAGGGCAGCTTGTAAGCCCAAAGGATGATATGCGCGATTTTTACCCTCAACCGAGGGTTGTTGTTGTAATAATGGTAACTGCCGCAGAAAATGCGGAGGCGAAAGAAGGGAATGTATATACTTCAGGCTGTACCATTATTGTTTAATGGCGCCGAAGGTAAAACAGATTTAGAGAATAGCAAATAAAATAGTAAAAAAACATCCCGGTCTTGTAAATGAAGGCCGCCAAAAAACAACAGGATAATACTGAAATGTAATTATTGATAAAAATTTGACGGTTTTACTTTAAATGCTACATATTATTTACCCTTTTTCATTAAAAAGATTCAATGCAATGGGCGATTCCTTTTTTTTTGACTAATTTCATGCCTTCGGAAACCCGCTGTTTCTGCAACCGTAGTTTGTTGTTACTTAAATGAATTTCAGCACCAATCATTCATCACTTAGCCAAGATAATAAGCACATACACATGCCAAGCTCATCTTCTACAGCGTTAACACAATTTCAAAACCTGGTAGGCCGAAAATTTCAATTATACAATAGTCTCTTTACCTCATTGCCTTTTCACCGCATTGAAAAAACAGGTATCCTTCTTTCGCTTTTATTAAGTTATTGTGAAGAGGGGTATGTGAACAAACAAAGCCCTTCCCAGATCATTGATGATTTTTTCAGTAAACATACATCCTACGTTAAAGAAGAGGAGAAACTTGATTTGCTTTTTCGTTTCGTTCAATATGTAGAACGACAGGTTGTGCTTTTTGATGCGTTGGAAGATGCTGCATTCACCATCGTAAATGACATGAACGGACCCGGAACGCTAAAGAACCTCAAATCGGAGGTGATACAATTCAACAAAGAAGAAGAACTTAAAGCAAAAGCTGAAAGTTTTAATATACGCCTGGTACTCACTGCCCATCCCACGCAATTTTATCCCGGCGCCGTATTGGGTATTATTCATGACCTCACCAGGGCTATAGCAGAAAATAATATCAATCAAATCAATATGTATCTGCAGCAATTGGGCAAAACACCTTTTTTTAAGCAGCAGAAGCCTACACCTTTTGATGAGGCCATAAGCCTGGTTTGGTACCTGGAGAATGTTTTTTACCAGGCAGCAGGAAGGATCGTTTCTATTATTAAAGCGAATATGCCCGAAGCTATTTCGGCAAGCAATCCCATCATACGAATGGGTTTTTGGCCAGGCGGAGACAGGGATGGAAACCCTTTTGTAAAAACAGATACCACAGTAAAAGTAGCGGCAGCTTTAAGAGAAAGCATACTTAAATGCTATTACCTGGATGTGCGGCGTTTGAAAAGGAGACTCACTTTTAAAGGGGTTGACATTCCGCTGCAGGAACTGGAAACGAAATTGTACAATAATGTTTTTATCCCCGGTCATGCAAGTGATCTAACGAAACTGGAGATTCTCGGCATCCTGAGTGATATCCGCGAAACGTTGATTTATAAGCACAATGGACTATTTCTTGAACTGGTTGAAAACCTCATTAACAAAGTAGAAGTTTTTGGCTTGCATTTCGC
>CAYMKT010000053.1:18902-23431 GCA_964391065.1 uncultured Terrimonas sp.
AACGGGCAAGCCGGCTGCGACCGCTATATTATCAGTCAGTGTAACAGTGCGCTCAATGCCATAGAAGTATACGGACTTTTTTTAATGAGCGGATGGAAAGCGGAGGAGTTAACCGTTGATATTGTTCCGCTGTTTGAAACGGTGGATGACCTCATACAAGCTGCTGCCATTATGAAAGAATTGTACACCTTACCGCAGTATCGCAGTCACCTGGAGCGACGAAAAAACAAACAAACTATCATGCTTGGCTTTTCTGACGGAACAAAGGATGGAGGATACCTGATGGCCAACTGGAGCATTTATAAGGCGAAGGAAGAGCTGACGAGTATTTCGAGGGAGTATGGAATTAATGTGGTGTTTTTTGATGGCAGGGGTGGACCTCCCGCAAGAGGCGGTGGCAAAACCCACAAATTTTACGCATCGCTCGGGAAAAATATTGCCAATGAGGAAATTCAGCTTACTATCCAGGGGCAGACGGTGAGTTCCAATTTTGGCACTATTGACTCCGCTCAGTTCAACATCGAACAATTGATTAACGCTGGTATTTCAAATGATCTTTTTGCTTCCCAAAAGCTCACTTTAAAAGATAGTGAAAAGGCGCTCTTACAGCAGTTGTCGGAAACAAGCCTGGATGCTTATTTGAAATTGAGAAATCATCGTTATTTCCTCGAATACCTCGGGCATGCCAGTCCCTTGCGATTTTATGCCGAAACCAATATTGGCAGCCGCCCCGCAAAAAGGGGAGGCGGTGGAAAATTATCGTTGAAAGATTTACGTGCCATACCTTTCGTGGGTGCATGGAGCCAGTTGAAGCAAAATGTAACAGGTTATTATGGTGTGGGTACTGCTTTTAAGAAGATGGATGAAGCAGGACGATGGGATGAGGTAAAACAACTATACGACCATTCTACATTTTTCAAAACATTGATAGGGAACTGCGAGATGTCGATGAAAAAAAGTTTTTTCCCGATGACCATATTCCTGTCGAAGCATCCTTTGTACGGGGAGATATGGAATAAAATCTATAATGAATACGAACTCACTAAACAGTATATCTTTAAACTAACCGGTAAAAATGAATTGATGGCCGATTATCCCGTGGAACAATTATCTGTGCAGATGCGGGAGAGAATTGTGCTTCCACTGGTTACCATACAGCAATATGCCATTACTAAAGTAAGAGAAATGGAAGAGTCGCTGACACAATCCCCTCATAAAAAAACATACGAAAAGCTGGTGATGCGATGTTCGTTTGGTATTATCAACGCCGGAAGAAATTCTGCATAGGAAGAAGACTGGTACAATAAAAGGATTGCCCGGAAAACTTGTTCCCACACTAACACTGTACCGAATGAAAAAGCCCTCCATAA
This sequence comes from uncultured Terrimonas sp., assembly GCA_964391065.1. Lineage (GTDB taxonomy): Bacteria > Bacteroidota > Bacteroidia > Chitinophagales > Chitinophagaceae > Agriterribacter. The sequence goes on from CAYMKT010000053.1 coordinate 20,273, forward strand.
AAATGGAAGGCTTTAACGATTGCTTGCCCTATGAAAAATTTGAACGGAGTTACATACAGTTTAATGCAATCATAATTTTTCGTCGTGTTGTGTGAGGTCTAAACCAATTTCTTCATCTGCCGCACTAACCCTAATTGGATGAATAATATCGACAATTTTAAAAACGATAAACCCCATTGCAAGAGAGAATGCTACAACGATAAAGCAGCCGAATACCTGTTTGATGAAGAAGTCAGCGCCACCGTACATCAAGCCATCTGTACCCGCGGCATTGATATTTTTGCTTGAAAAAATACCCACGCAAATCATACCCACTATACCGCCAATGCCATGACAAGGGAAAACGTCCAGTGTATCATCGATGGTAGTTTTTCCTTTCCAGTACACTGCAAGATTGGAACAAATGGCGGCGATAAATCCGATAAAAACGCTTTGAGGCAATCCTACAAATCCTGCAGCCGGAGTTATTGCTACCAATCCAACTACGGCGCCTATACAGAATCCAAGGGCCGATGGTTTTCTACCCCTCATGGCATCAAAAAATATCCACGAGAGGGCCGCAGCCGCTGAAGCCGTATTGGTGTTGGCAAATGCATTTACCGCTAAACTGTTAGCGCCTAACGCAGAACCCGCGTTAAAGCCAAACCATCCAAACCAAAGTAGCCCGGTACCTAACAATACATAGGGTATCCTGGCGGGTTTTACTTCTTCTTTGACCATATGTGTTTTACGCCTTTTGAGCACAATGGCTCCGGCAAGCGCTGCACAACCAGCCGATATATGTACTACGGTACCCCCGGCGAAATCCAGCACGCCCATTTTAAAGAGTAATCCATCAGGGTGCCATGTCCAATGGGCGATAGGTGCGTAAATCAACAGGCTGAACAGTACCATGAACAATACATACGATGTAAAGCGAATACGTTCTGCGGTTGCGCCAACCACCAATGCCGGTGTGATGATCGCGAATTTCATTTGAAATAATGCAAATAACAGTATAGGAATAGTGGGTGCCGCACTCCACGGTTCATGACCGTTAATGTTTCTCATGAACAGAAATTCAGCCGGATTTCCTATAAAGCCGCCAATCGACGTTCCAAATGCAAGGCCAAATCCAACAACAAGCCACAGAATGCTGATTAACCCGGTGGCAATAAAGCTTTGCAGCATGGTAGAAATTACATTCTTTTTGCCCACCATACCGCCATAAAAAAAAGACAAACCCGGGGTCATCAGCAATACCAGTGCCGCTGAAATGAGTACCCAGGCAATGTCCGCAAAATTGTACACTTCAGATCCGTCGAAATCTGCAACCAACGGCACGAATATGCCGATGAAGGAAAATACAGCCAGCAGAAGAAAGGGGGCCGAACTATTGATTTTGTTCATGTTAAAGCTATTTTAGGGTGAATATTTGATGTTTGAAATTCGTTTACTGTACCCTCACTTTTTTATAATGCACCATAAGATGATATTTGTTATGCATTGCAGGACTTGTTAGAAGCTGAATATCGCAGCCAGCAGGAAAGTGCCTGTGCTTTTAATGCCGCTGCCTTCTTTTTCCATGAAAATGGGGTCTTTTGCACTATCTAAACGGAATTCGGGAATGATCTTGAAATTGGAGTGTGGCTTGATATTAAAAGAAAGGGTTGTTTGAAATATACTGGTTCCAAACAGCGGAAGATAATCCTCTATAAAGTCGTCGTAGTAAGTGATCACACCGTCAGAATCATCAAAATATTCACCTCTTAAAGTAATTCCGAATTTTTCAGATGGATCAACATTCAGGTACAATGCCGAACCCCACCAGGAGTTGGACGAACCCCCTTCAGGTTTGTAAAATCTAACAGTTCCGTCGTATCCGATGCTGAATTTATCTGTGATAGTGGCAGTAGCAGTTAATCCCACCTGGTTGTCAGATCCGTTATCGGAGTCTTTACCACCCACATAGTTCAGGTAGGCGCTAAACTTATCGAATGAGGCACTGAACTGGCCCAATATATATTTTTTGGCAAAACTTGCCGAAATCATATCTGATGGGTTGGCCACACCTGCCATTAAACCAAAATGGTCTCCCAAAACAAATTCGGCTTTAATACCGGTATGCGAAAATGGTCCGTAAGAGAACATATAGCTCATGCTATAATTACGGTTGAATTGAGGGTCAAGCACTTCATAACCCACATGCGTGCCCCATTTACCCATTGTGAATTTTACTTTGTCTGATGGAGCATAGCTTACGTAAGCCTGTTTTATGGCCTGCAGGATGCCCGTTTCGGCGTAAGAAAATTCAACAGCACGTGTACCAACACCAAGGTCCATTGTAGCCGATACTTTACCATATGAGTAATCTGCCCTTATAGAAGCCATGCCCAATTCGAATGAGTTTTGCGAATTAGTAAAACTGGTGTAGTTGTTAGTTGCACCGTAGTCTTTGACGTTCGAAAAGTTGTAGCGATAATATGCGTCTACTGATCCTGAAAGAGTAAGTTCACCTTTTTTGTCTGTGGAGTCCTGGGAGAATGCAGCGCAAAATGGAGCCATGATAATGGCTAGTGTTAGAAATTTTCTTAACATTGCAGTTGATTTTAAGTGTTAAATAGAAAGGGTATAGTTTTAAACCTGGCAAGGATTATTTTAAAACTGTACCTTTTCTGTTTATGTCAAAAGATCAGAGTTGTTGATATTGTTTATTTTTTATAATGATGTCGCTTCTTCGTGCATTGCTCCGTTATTATGCACAAGCAAAGTGCCCTGGAGATATTTTTCGTTATGCTGGGACGCATCCAGTCCAATTTCCTCATCTTCTGCACTCACGCGCAATGGCAAAATAAAGTTGATAAACTTGAAGATGAGAAAGGAAACAAGAAAGCTGTAACCCACTGCGATCAGCATGGCTTTTAGCTGGATAATAAAGAAAGCGGCGTTTCCGTAAAATAAGCCATCATTTCCCGCGCCATTTACTGCCTTGGTGGCAAATATGCCGGTCAGCAGCATACCTACCATACCGCCCAGTCCATGGCAGGGGAAAACGTCAAGCGTGTCGTCGAGGGTTGATTTTTGTTTATAATAAACTGCAACGTTAGAAATGATTGCGGCAACAACACCTATAAAAATACTCTGAGGAATCGCTACAAATCCTGCTCCCGGGGTAATCGC
>CAYMKT010000054.1:0-19388 GCA_964391065.1 uncultured Terrimonas sp.
CCCCTATTAAAAATGCGGAGACGGCGAGATTCGAACTCGCGATACAGTTTCCCGTATACACACTTTCCAGGCGTGCTCCTTCAACCACTCGGACACGTCTCCATTTTTTGGGACTGCAAAAATAGTATTATTAGCCATAGCGCAGTCGGGCATTGGCATTTATTTTTCGGTGAGCTCTCCTTTTAAAGAGGTTACCAGCAATTGCTTCACTTTTTCAACCGAAAATCCCTGTCCTAACAACCACATGAGCTTGGTAACTGCGGCTTCAAAAGTCATATCGTGGCCGCTCACCACGCCTATTTCCAGCAGGTAAGCACTGGTTTCGTAACGACCCAATTCAACCGATCCTCCATCGCACTGTGTTCTGTCAACGATAATAATATCCTGTTCAATGGCTTGTTTGAGGCAATTGATAAACCATGGCGATGTAATAGTATTTCCATTTCCAAAGGTTTCCATAATCACGGCCTTCAGGCCGGGAGTGCCTAAAACGGCGCTTACGGCCGACTGTGTTATTCCAGGAAACATTTTGAGCACCGCAATATTGGTATCGAGTTTAGTATTAATGGTAAAAGGTTCCGCGCTATGATCGGCTATAGAGGTTTCGTTATATTGTATATCAATGCCCGCCTCGGCAAGGGCCGGGTAATTGAAGGATTCAAAAGCTTCAAATTTTTCGGTATTGACTTTCTTAGTACGGTTGCCCCTGAATAAAAAATAATCAAAATAAATACAAACCTCGGGCACCAACGCTTGTCCACTTTTCTTGGCAGCAGCAATTTCCATAGCAGTAATGATATTCTCTTTGGCATCTGTTCGTATTTCGCCAATCGGCAATTGAGAGCCGGTAAGGATCACCGGTTTGCCTAAGTTTCCAAGCATAAAACTAAGCGCCGATGCCGTGTAAGCCATAGTATCGGAGCCGTGCAATATGATGAACCCATCGTAGTTCGCATACTCTTTATGAATAAGGTTAACCAATCCTATCCATATTTCCGGCGACATATTGGAAGAATCAATCGGCGGATTGAACGAGTGCATATTAAAATCATAGCCCCTTTTCCCAATCTCCGGAATATGGTATTTTATTTCGCGAAAGCCCATAGGCACCATGGCGCCGGTGGCATCATCAAAAACCATCCCAATGGTACCGCCCGTATAAATGATGAATAATTTAGTACCGGGTGAAAAATCGACTGCCATGTTTAAGCATGATTTTGAAAAACGAATGTAGCATTTGCAGTGGTGATGCGCGCAATTTCTTCGGGGGTGCACTTCTTTATCTCCGCCAATGCCGCCATAATGTATTTCAGATAGCCGCTCTCATTTCTTTTACCCCTTTTGGGTACAGGCGCCAGGTAGGGTGAATCGGTTTCCAGCACCAGGTGTTGCAGGCTGATATGCCGGAGCACTTCCGGTAATCCCGACTTTTTATAAGTAAGCACACCGCCGATGCCAAGGTAAAACCCCAGGTTGATGATTTTTTCGGCTTCCTCAACCGTTCCTCCAAAGCAATGGAAAATGCCTTTTAATCCGCTCCCTTTGTATGCGGCAACCACATCAATACATTGCTGCATGGCCTCCCTGGTATGTATTACAATGGGGATTTGATGTTGCAATGCCAATTCAATTTGTTTCCGGAACGCTTCATATTGTTGCTGCTCAAAACTTTTATCCCAATAAAAATCAAGACCTATTTCACCCACTGCGGCAAATGGTCGTTTTTGCAACCAATCTGCCACCAATTGTAATTGTTGTTTGTAATCTGCCTTAACCGAGCAGGGATGCAAGCCCATCATGGCTATGCAAACACCGGGATAGTTAGCTTCCAACCGGAGCATGCTGTCAATAGAATCACTATCAATATTGGGGAGAAAAAATTGCTGAACACCCTGCTGTTGCGCATCAGCGATAACCTGCCCAATATCGTTTTCAAATTCTTTTACGTACAAGTGGCAGTGTGTATCAATGATCTTCATTATAAAACCGGGTTTTCCTGTTTTTTGTTTTTGCAAAACCCTTCGTACAGCCGTTCATACAAATGTTCGTATTGCGGTATAATGCGGTGGATGTCGAATTGTTCCGCACGTTTTTTCGCATGCTCCCTGAATTGAAGAAAAGTGGATTCATCTTTTAAAATATCGATGGCATACTGTCCCATTTGATCAGTATTCCCAACATCGCCCATAAAACCATTTTTACCCTGGGTAATAATTTCGGGTATTCCACCTACATTGGTAGCTACTACAGGTGCGCCGCCTGCCATTGCCTCCAACGCTGATAATCCAAAACTCTCATACTCTGATGGCATTAAAAAGAGGTCGGCGATAGCGTAAATTTCTTCCATATCCTGTTGCTTGCCTACAAAGCGAACCTCATCGCACCAATCCATTTCCCGGCACATGTCTTCAGCCATGGGCCGTTCCGGTCCGTCGCCTACCATTAATAAGCGGGAAGGGATCACTTCGCGCAGTTTTTTGAATATGCGGATAACATCCGGAATACGTTTGATCTTCCTGAAATTGGAGGCATGCAGTATGATGCGCTCTTTTCCGGGCGCGATTACCTTTCTGAATGCATCAATGGGTTTCTTCCTGAAACGGCTCACGTCAACAAAATTGTAAATGACCTCTATATTTTTTTCGATATTAAAAGTGCGGTAGGTTTCTTCTTTCAGGTTTTCCGATACCGCGGTTATCGCATCGCTTTGATTAATGGAAAATGCCACCACGGGGGCATAGGTTTTATCTCGCCCCACCAACGTTATGTCGGTGCCATGCAAGGTGGTAATTACAGGAACATATTTGTTTTCCTGTTCAAGAATCTTTTTCGCCATGTAGGCAGATGAAGCATGTGGAATGGCGTAATGTACATGGAGAAGATCAATGGCATTGTTTTTTACCACATCTACAAGGGCACTGGAAAGGGCGGATTCGTATGGAGGATAATCGAATAATGGATAAGTAGGCACCCTCACTTCATGGTAAAACATATTGGCGCGGAACCCCGTTAACCGTACTGGCTGCTGGTAAGTAATGAAATGAATGATATGGCCTTTATCTGCCAGCGCCATGCCCAGTTCCGTAGCCAGCACACCGCTTCCTCCAAACGTAGGATAACAAACAATACCAATATTCATATATTTATTTTGTATTAAAAGATCAGCGAAGTTAACTATTAAAGCCGGGTTCGGCGGACGGGGGCAAGAAAGTGATTTTTATGTTAACCCATGCCCTGTAGTTTCATTTAGATTTGTTAATTTGGAGTCTCAAAATATGATATGAAAAAAATCCTTCGCATTTTTTTATTGGTAGCGATAGTTGCGTTTGCCGCATTTATATATGTACGTTATTATTTTGTTCTGGGCGAAGGTGTAAAATCGGGGGAACTAAATTACTGTGTAAAAAAGGGGTATATCTTTAAAACCTACGAAGGAAAACTCATTCAGGCGGGTCTTCACTCCCGCACACCCAATACCATCCAATCATACGATTTCGAATTTTCTGTGGCAAACGAACAAGTGGCAATACAACTGATGTCTAATTCCGGCAAAGTATTCGACCTGCACTACAGGGAGTATAAAGGCGCCCTGCCCTGGCGCGGTTTTAGCAAGTATATTGTAGATAGCATTATGGCAATGAAAGATCCCGTTACCAACAGTCTTGTACGATAGTTATACAAACTCCTTATCTAGCCGATGAAAAGGAAAACAGTAAGGCGATAGGAGTTTATTGCGCAACCGGTTTTATTATCTGCCCAATAAAAAAATGGTTGGTTTTTTATGAATATCCGGGATTTCTTTCTTCCATTCTGCGATACGCTTTGTTTTAATGTATTCGTGAGGCGATGTAATGGCGCTGGCTATGCACAACCGTGTTAAAGGGTTGCAGGTTTTACAAATCGTTTCCAGCAACTGGTTATTGCGGTAGGGCGTTTCAATAAATATTTGTGTGCAGTTGTTTTTGAGTCCTTCATTCTCGATTGTTTTCAGCGCCTTTGTTCTGCCTGCAATGTCCATTGGCAAATAGCCGCAAAACTTAAAGTGCTGTCCATTCATACCGCTTGCCATCAGGGCCAGGATAATGGAGTTGGGTCCTACCAGCGGTTTTACTGTTGCACCGATAGCCTGGGCGGCTTCCACTAAAATTTGACCGGGATCCGCAATACCCGGACAGCCCGCTTCGCTGATGATGCCTACCGTTTTGTTGTTTTTAAGGGCTGCCGTAAAAATTGATTTTACACTTTCCTCCGCTTTATGTATGGTATGCCATTCATAATCGTCGATCACCATTTCTTTCCAGAGGCTTTTTAAAAAGCGGCGGGCGGTTCTTTCATTTTCAACAAAAAACATGCTACAGTTTTTAACGCTGTCAACAATATAAGCCGGTATGGTTGCTAATGCGTGTTCATCAATCACTGTGGGAATTAAATACAGGGCGCCTTTGTTTGTTTGCAACATGATGCTCAAAGTTGATGATTATCGCCGTTCAAAGGTATGCAATTTGAAACCCAGGCGCATTGGCTTATACAACCGGCACCACTTTCTTTGCAGGGATTTTATGCAGGTAGGCGTTCGCGTCGTGTACCAATGCTTCTTTGGGAAGCCATTGCCACCATATCCCCAGGTCCTTTTGTATGATATTGGTGTAGAATTCCGGAAGCTTTTGGGTAACGCCTTCAAAAAAGGGCATGAAGGTTTTATCTTCGATAAGTTGTTTCCGCACTTTTTTAAAAAACCGAAGACGGCCGTAGCCTTCGGACGATATGGCGCGCATTACATTCATCCATCTGGAAGTAGTATCTGTGGTAGCCGCGAAGCGTTTGTAAATTGCTTTTTTTGAAAAGGAGTATTCCGTTAGATTAATCACCTTGTCGTAAAAATCTATCCATTCATAATTTTTCGGCTTGAGGTTCATCGCCAGGTGATTGTTGAGAAAATGAAATGGGAAGGCCAGCACGCGACCTTCTCTCTGGTATTCTAAATTAAGCGGGGCGGCTTCGCCAAAAGCCGTGAGCAGGGAGTAACCAGGGAATGCAGCGGGGCAAAGGTCAACAAAACGTTTGGTGAGCTCAAAAGGTTCATTTCCGGCATCACTATCCATACCCAGTACAAAATTGGTTTGAACATAAGGAACATAGCGGAACATCATGTTGATGTGTTCCGCGATCTGGTTCAATTTTCTTTCGCCTTCTATATGCTTGGTGCGCGACTTATTGCCGAGGTCGTACCACGATTCAATACCGGGCAACAGGGCGCCAAAACCATTGTCATTTAACACGCGCAGGTGACTTTCAGTAAGAATAGACAGGCTGCTTTCCGCGATAAAACGGAAACTTTTGGCGGGCGCGGCAGCGGCGATAGCCTCCATATTATCATCAAATTTAATCCCGAAATTAGGGTCGTGCCACACGATGTGCGGTTTCTTAAATTTAGTAAGCAGGAATTTCAGATCCTCCTGTATGGTTTCAAAACTTAATGCTTTGTATGGCACCACAGAATCGATACAAAAAGAACAGGTATATGGACAACCCATACTTCCGATCATGGGAACAATTTTAATAAACGGAGCTTTGTTAAGGGTGGGTTCAATAAATTTCCAGCGCTCTTTTACGCCCGGCAAATCGGCTGGCTGGCCTGCCGCAGCCAAATGTTTACCGATAGTGCGTTGCGGGGTAACATGGTAAAGCACTTCAGCAATAGTAGATTGATTGGTAAACCCCAGCACATAATCAAAATACTTTACTGCATCATCGGGATAGCAGCGGGCGTGCGGCCCGCCTAATACCGTTACCACCCCGCTGCTGCGGAAATAGTTGCTGAGCGCGTAAGCCAGCATGGCTGCCTGCGTAAATGAACTGATGAAAACGATATCTATTTCTTTCGGCAATTCCTTGCTTAAGTCTTCCCTTCCGGTATAGCAGATAATTGTTACTTCATGCCCCTCGTGCTCGCACCAGGTAGCAATTACCTGCGGCATAATACTCGCAAGATTAGCATGCATTATTTTCGCCCACAGGGTATTGGCAGGACCTTTGCTTACAAGGTCTATTACACCTATTTTCAACTTTGTCATATGTACACGTTTGTTTATTACGGCAAAAGGGAAGGAGTAAATGGTACGGAATTAGAGCATGCCGTGCAGGAATTCAAATCGTACTGTATTTAAATATAAGATTATTTAAGAAGGCGGCCTAAATTAAATTGTTAAAGCAACAAGGAAAAATGGCTGTCCGGCTAGTCGTCTTTTTGCTGGTATAAACTAAGTGTTGCGGCAACAACAGCGTATGCAGGCGCCAGCACCCATCCAATAACCATTATACCATGCATTAGAAAAAATACCAACCCGTTTCCAATGGCCAGTCCTTTATGCTTACCTATAAATTCGATGCTTTGCAGGGGAGAGAGCTTTTGCCGTTCGCAACTGTAATCGAGCATCGAAAATCCGTAGTAATAACATTCTACCAACAGAACGGCTAATGGCGTTATCCAGCCCAATACCGGCACAAATGACAGGAGTAAAAGCGTAAACGTATAAACGGTTTGCCACAAAGCGTTTCGCATCGCTAGTTTTACACCACGCGTTATATCTTTCATTAATTGCCTGAAACTGAAATCGTAGGTCCTTCCTTCATGAATGGATTCGGTTTTTTCGCTGAGGTATCCAAATAACGGAGAACCTACAATGAGCCAGATATATTTGAACCACGAAAAATAGAGCATGATCAGTATCAGCCAAATCATCACCCCGCCTAATGCAAAAAAGAACCCCAGGATGCTGCTTTCCATTTTTTCTACCCAAACTTTTAAACCCGTTTTGATACTGAGGAACTCAATGGCATGGGTAGCGCTTTTGCTGAAAAAATACATGCTCACCACAAAAAGAACAGCATAAATTAGCCCTGGAATAATAATCCATTTCCATAGCCTGTGCTTCCGGATAAACTGGTGTGCTTTAAAATAAGATTGAACGGCTATAATAATTTCTTTCAGCAAATGAAAATTTTTAAACGATATTAATAAACGTGCAGTGAAGGGTGGGACTGATCCAATGTTCAAACTTAATGAAATTCTTTTGCTTAATTTCCACAGATGAGTAAACTGGATTATTCTTTCTATAACCGGTCAAATGTGGTTAGTATTGCCAGGGAGCTGCTGGGCAAAATATTGGTTACCCGGTGGGATGGAGCTATAACGTCGGGCCGCATTGTAGAAACAGAAGCCTATGGGGGTGTTACCGACCGGGCATCTCATGCATGGAACGGCAGGCGCACAAAGCGTACGGAAATAATGTATGGCAATGGCGGAAATGGATATGTATACCTATGCTATGGCATCCACCAGCTATTTAACGTGGTTACCAATGTTAAAGAAATACCACATGCCGTTTTAATCAGGGCGCTGGAACCAATGCAGGGCATCGAAACTATGCTGCAGCGGCGGGGAAAACAAAAGCCAGGTTACCCCTTAACGTCGGGTCCGGGCAATCTGTCTGCCGCATTGGGCATTTTTACTAAACACAGTGGCATTTCACTGCTGGGAGACGAGATATTTATAATGGATGACGACTTCAAGCTCCATAAAAAAGATATTGTTGCTACTACCCGCATTGGAGTGGACTATGCAGGTGAAGATGCGTTGTTACCCTACCGTTTTTTTATACAGGGGAATGTCCATGTAAGCGGGAAAAAATATTGACAGGTTCGTTCTGTAATTACAGATGTTAAGATTTAACTGTTTTGCAGTACGCGTGTCCGTAATTCCCGCCATAAATCGTTCGTGTGATGGTTATTGTATTATTTTTGCAGCCTGATGGCTAAATATAACCATGATGAGGTAGTTCCCTACCAAAACTCGGAGCTCAGCAAAAAGCAGCAGGTAGCAGACATGTTTAACCAGATTGCTTCCCGTTACGATTTGATGAACCGGTTTCTTTCGATGGGCATAGATGTGGGGTGGCGCAAAAAAGCGTTAAAGCAGTTGGCAAAAGAAAAGCCTAAAATTATGCTGGATGTGGCTACCGGCACAGGCGATGTGGCTATTATGGCATATGAATTGCTTAAACCCGATAAAATTACCGGCATTGATATATCCAACCAGATGCTGGACATAGGAAAACAGAAAGTGTTAAAGTTGGGGTTGGAGCGGCATATTGAGTTACAAAGTGGTGATAGTGAGGCAATAAACTTTCCAAACGATTCGTTTGATGCGGTAACAGTGGCCTTTGGTGTTCGTAATTTTGAACAGCTTGAGCAAGGGCTGGAAGAGATCAAAAGGGTATTAAAACCCGGTGGCAAATTAGTGATATTAGAATTTTCAAAACCTAAAATAGCAGGCATAGCACAACTTTACAATTGGTATGTAGGAATTGTTGCACCCCAGATGGCTTCTCTTGTTGCAAAAAACAAGAAAGCATATCAGTATCTTAATAAATCGGTGCAGGGGTTTCCTGAGGGGAAAGCATTCGTGGACATTTTAAATCGGTTAGGATTCCGAAACACATCATGCAAAAAATTAAGCCTGGGTATTTGCAGTATTTATTGCGGTGTAAAATAATTGTAACGGTTATTATTGCATTAGGTTTTGTTATGCCTTCTAAGGCGCAGCTTCGCGGTAATATCAATCTTCCCAACCACGATGAAAAGCCCTACTATTTTGGTATTGTACTGGGCTACAATACTTCGCACTACCAAATTTCCCACTCCTCTTCCTTTTTAATGCAGGACAGTATACAGGCGGTGAACAGCTTAAACAGCGGCCGCATTCATTTGGGCATTGTGGCCAACTGGCAGGTGTCGAATAGATGGGATGTTCGCTTTTATCCACTGAACCTGATTTTCAGCGAAAAGAAATTCCAATACGATCTTAAATATCCCGACATGGGTGAAAGTGCACTTGTGAAAACACAAAAGGTTGAATCTATTGTAATGAGTTGGCCTTTGCAGGTAAGATTAAAGAGCGACAGAATTGGAAACTTCAGGGTGTATACGCTTGCGGGAGTAAAGTTCGACTACGACCTGGCCTCCAATTCCGGCACCTCCAATTCTGATAACCTCTTAAAAGTTAAAAAAACCGACTTCGGCGTGGAAGCCGGGATCGGTTTTCAATTCTTTAATAAATATGTGATCGTATCTCCCGAAATCAAGATCAGTAGCGGACTCAGCAATGTACACGAAAACGACCCTTCTCTTAAATACTCTAATGTTATAGACCGGATGAGTTCCAGGATGATCCTGTTTTCAATCCATTTCGAAGGAGGAGGCGTGCTCTGATACGCCTGGTAAGCTGCCGATACTCAAAGAGATCAGTAAGCGAGTGGCTTATTCCCAACCTTTTTTGGCGATTCCCGCTTCAATGGCAGCCAATGCTTTTGCCTCACCCAACAGCGTAGTAAGCTTGTTTCCTTTGCCGTCGTTTCCCTGCGCCATATATGCGCCTTTTGAAGTTTTGGTGATCACTGCATCAAGAATGGGAACGTTTTTTTCCTTTGTTTTTACGTTGTATGCGGTTAAAGTTACGTCTGACATAAAAGTTACATTTGGTGGTTAGTGAATTAACGCTTTATCATATGATAAAGCCAGCAATATTATTCTAAGATAATGATATTTCATTAAGCCATAGGGTTAAAGTTATTTATACGTCGAGATTGGCATATTTGGCGTGCGACTCAATAAATTCCCTGCGGGGCGCCACTTCATCGCCCATCAGCATGCTAAATACCCGGTCGGCCTCGGCCGCGCTTTCTATGGTTACCCGTTTGAGCGTGCGACTTTCGGCGTTCATGGTGGTTTGCCAGAGTTGTTCGGCATTCATTTCGCCCAAGCCTTTGTAACGCTGCACGTTAACACTTTCATCCCTTCCACCGCCCATTTTTTCTACCAGCGCTTTCCGCTGATCTTCCGTCCACGCATAGCTCGATTCTTTGCCTTTTTTTACTAAATATAACGGAGGCATGGCGATGTATACATAGCCCTGCTCCACCAGTTCCTTCATATACCTGAAAATAAAGGTAAGGATCAGGGTGGCGATATGGCTGCCGTCTACATCGGCATCCGTCATAATAATAAGTTTATGGTAGCGTAGTTTAGAGATGTCCAGCGCTTTAGGATCGTCCGGAGTGCCAATTCTTACCCCCAATGCCGTAAACATATTACGAATTTCCTCATTGTCGTAAATCTTGTGTTCCATGGCTTTTTCCACGTTCAATATCTTTCCGCGTAGCGGCAGTATTGCCTGGAAGTTCCTGTCGCGGCCCTGTTTTGCCGTTCCTCCTGCAGAATCACCCTCTACCAGGAAGAGCTCACATTTTTTGGGGTCCCTGTCGGAGCAGTCGGCCAATTTGCCCGGTAACCCCCCGCCGGTTAACACGCTTTTGCGCTGCACAAGGTCGCGGGCTTTCCGGGCAGCAGCACGGGCTTGCGCTGCCAATATTACTTTGGAAATGATTTGTTTAGCTTCCCTGGGATTTTCTTCCATATAGCTTTCCAGCACCCTGCTGAGAGTGGTATCCACCACACCCATCACCTCATTATTGCCCAGCTTCGTTTTGGTTTGTCCTTCAAACTGGGGTTCAGGAACCTTTACCGAAATAATGGCGCTTAGTCCCTCGCGAAAATCATCTCCTTCAATTTCCACCTTAGCTTTTTCGAACATGCCCTGCTTTTCGCCATAGGCTTTGAATACCCTTGTTATGGACCGACGGAAGCCTGCCACATGTGTGCCGCCTTCAATCGTATTAATATTATTTACATAACTAAAAATATGCTCCTGGAAACCGGTATTGTACATCATGGCCACTTCTACCGCAACATTAGACGCTGGCTCCAGGGCTTCTCCATAGATCACATTAGGGAGTAAGGGCTGGCGATTGCCATTTTTATCCAGCATTTCTACAAACTCCACAATACCGCCCTCGCTGAAAAACCGCTTACTGTAAGCATTGCCATTTTCGTCTTTCTCGCGTAAATCATTAAGAATAATGGTGATGCCCTTATTTAAAAAAGACAGTTCCCTGAGGCGGGCTTCCAATATATCTTTATTATAAACGCTTACGATAAAAATGGTTAAGTCGGGCCAAAATCGAACGAGGGTTCCCGTTTTGTCGGTTTCTCCAATTTCGCGAACCGGGTATTGGGGGATGCCCGTATGGTATTCCTGTTCAAACACTTTCCCTTCGCGGTGTACCGTTACATGCAGGGTAGAACTCAGGGCATTTACGCAACTCACACCCACGCCGTGCAAACCACCCGATACTTTATAGGTATTCTTATCAAATTTACCCCCGGCATGTAAAACCGTCATGACCACTTCCAGCGCGCTGCGCTTTTCTTTGGTATGCATGCCGGTAGGTATCCCCCGTCCATCGTCCTGCACACTAATGGAATTGTCTTCGTGGATCGTAACGGTAATATTCTTGCAATAACCCGCCAATGCTTCATCAATGGAGTTATCTACTACTTCATATACCAGGTGGTGTAACCCCTTGTTGCCAATGTCGCCGATATACATCGCCGGACGTTTGCGAACCGCTTCTAAACCCTCGAGAATTTGTATACTGTCTGCGCCGTAACCGGCTATTGGAGAAGGAGAGGCCAAAGCCTGTATTTCATTGCTCATATATCGTGCTCAATCACTTTTGCTGGTCAAAAAAAATATTCGTGCAAAGGTACTGAAATTAGGCTGGGCAGGCAATTTTAATTAGGCGCTCAAACAATGATTTAATCAACATTTTTTCACCCGCTTTTAACCCGAAAAACAGCCTCCCTATCACCTTTTATCCATTTCCAATAGCAAAGGAAAATAATTTGTTCCATCACTCCCCCTGCACGCCCTTCCTCCTCTCTTTTTACAGTGTTGAAACATTTAAATCCTCAAACAATGTATATTTGCAGCTTATGGAGCAGGCACTCAATATACCGGATATCGCCCCGAAGCATCCCCTAATGCCCGATGAATTAAATGTGCTGCACGAAAAAGAACGCCAAACGCCGGGAACTGTTCAATACCTGATAAGGCGATACAGGCGCGTTTCTCAATGGAATCCCGAAGACATGGGCATGATGGTTTATCATTATAAAAAAAACGATCCGTCTGCCAGTTCTCTTGAACTCAGGTTTTGTGTGAATGGAAATATGTATTGCAAAGGGAAAGACCAGGAATGTTTTAATTGTAAAAGCGGGGCGCTAAAAAACTGTTCGGAGAAGGAAGCCACGGTTGACATGATGAACTTCACGTTTAAGCCCGAGCATCTGCTCCAATTTGTTAAGAGTTCCAATTCGGTTAATTTCGCCAACGAAGTGCTTTGTTTTAAACATCCCACCTCGTTTACCAAAACACTTCCTCTGTGCAGTCGTAAAAGAGCAATACTCGAAACCTTAGTGAATAATACTTACAGCGAAAATTTCGAGAACATCTATATCAACGCCCAAACACAAATGCTGCTGCTTTATAGCCTGGAGTGCATGCTTGGAGAGAAGGAAGAAGATGCGTTTAGTTGTAAATTCCTTGCCAACGAAACCGACAGGGACAAAATTCTTAAGGCGAGAGAAGTATTGCTGGAGCATATTGGCGAACCCATTACCATTAAGGATCTTAGCCGCAAAGTGGCGATCAATGAATGTTACCTGAAAAAGGGGTTTAAAGAAGTTTTTGGAACCACCATTTTCGATTTTTACCAGAGCCAGCGCATGGAACACGCCAAATACCTGTTGTATGAAAAAGGCCTAAGCGTAACCGATGTTTCCATGATGCTGGGCTATTCCTCCATATCGCATTTTTCTACGGCATTTAAAAAACATACCGGTTTAAAGCCCTGCGAATTGCTGTTGCGTTAATATCCAACCACCCGTCTTCCCGCTATGGCTTTGGCTTTGAACCCGTAGCCTGATTTGTTTTGCCCGGTTGATTTTTTTTCCATTGATACCTGATTTTAGTCATTTGACTACATGATTATCTGCGGTTTGTAAAGACATGACGATTTTATGACAATGTGCTGACGGTAAGATGCGCGTTGTCTATTACATTTGCAACGGATATGCCTAACTCTTGCACATACGATATTTGCAGCGGATTAGATCAGTTTGTGGTGATTGGTATTAATTATCACAATGCCGATACGGCTACACGGAGTAATTTCGCGGTGGGCCATGCGGCATACGACAAAATTGCCGATCATGCGCTGCAAAAAGGGATCAGTAATATTTTTGTGCTTTCTACCTGCAACAGAACCGAAGTATACGGTATCGCTTCCTCCTGTACATTAATAGATATTTTATGTGATGTTACCGGCAACCCGGTTTCGGAATTTAAACAGCACGGCTACGAATATCACGGTATGCAGGCGGTAATGCATTTGTTTAAGGTAGCTGCAGGACTTGATTCACAGATCATAGGCGATTACGAGATTTTGATGCAGTTAAAAAAAGCCACAAAATATGCCCGTGAAAAGGCATTGTTGGGTACGCTGCTGGACCGGCTGGTGAATTTTGCCCTGCAAGCCTCAAAAAGGGTGAAGGCTGAAACCCGTTTAAGTACGGGCACCGTGTCGGTAGCCTATGCGGCAATTGAAGTGATGCGCGAAAAAGTAAGCGATATTCAAAACAAGAATATCTTACTGGTAGGTGCGGGTAAGTTTGGCTGCAGCATTGCCAAAAATATTAAGGAATATTTTCCAGGGGCTACCGTTAAAATTACGAATCGAACACAGCAAAAAGCCGCCGCCTTTGCGCAGGAATATGGACTGGAATGCATACCCTACGCAAACCTCGATATTGCCGTAAACGAAAGTGATGTATTGATAGCGAGCACCACGGCTGATGAGTTTACCATTCTTCCTTCGAATTTAATGGCTCAAAAGCACAGGCTGCTCTTAGATCTCTCCGTTCCTAAAAGCATCGATCCCGCCATAAAAACATTTCCCGGAACCACTTTAATGGATGTGGATGAAATTTCAGCCATTTTAAATAATACGTTAACCATGCGCAGGGCCGAAGTGCCGCGTGCTTTTGCCATTATTGAAGAAACATTGGGAGAATTTGTGGAGTGGCATAAAATATTTTTGCATCGCGGTTTTTTGGGTGAAGTGAAATCCAAGCTGCATGAATTAAGCGAAATGCACCTCGCTGTAAAAATGGAGGATGGAGGAAAAGAAGTAAAAGACGCCCTGATACAGAAAGCGGTGAAAACGCTGGCGGTTGATCTTCGTACCCGTACCGCCAAAGGCTGTCAATACATCAACACCATGAATGAGTACCTGCAAATGCATCATTCCTAGAAACCTATACCCGTTATTCCAGGTAAATTCCTGGGTAAGCATTTCATTACATGAAGCATATCGTAAAAATCGGAACCCGTGAAAGTGCGTTAGCGGTTTGGCAGGCTAAAAAGGTTCAATCGCTTTTAGCGGAACGGGATATTGCTTCAACACTCGTGTACATCAAAAGTGATGGCGACATCAACCTGTCGCAACCCCTGTACGAAATGGGGGTGCAGGGCATTTTTACCAAAGCGTTGGACATAGCGCTGCTTCAAAAAGAAATTGATGTTGCCGTACATTCTTATAAAGATGTGCCTACGCAAATGGCAAACGGTCTTATTAAGGCGGCGGTGCTTGCACGCGATTCTTACAAAGATATTTTGATCTATAAGCCCGGAACGCCCGGGTTGGATGAAGAACTGGGATATGCCGGCGGTAATTGGCTCGAAAAAAGTGTTGATGTGCGCCACCGGCTAACCGGATTTACCATTGCCACGAGTAGCATCCGCCGCAAGGCGCAATGGCTGCACAGGTACCCGCATCATTCCATTGATAACCTTCGCGGAAATATCAACAGCCGGTTAAGAAAGCTTGAAGAAAGCAACTGGCAGGCTGCCATTTTCGCTGCGGCCGGTTTAGACCGTATTAACCTTCGGCCTTCGCACAGCATCGAATTAGACTGGATGTTACCCGCTCCGGCGCAGGGAACGGTGGTTGCGGTTTGCCGGGAAGCCGACCAATGGCTGCGGAACATATTGGCTCCAATCAATGATGAACATACCGACATTTGCACACAGGTGGAAAGAGATTTTTTGCGTGCTTTATCGGGTGGTTGCTCCACACCGGTCAGCGCATTGGCTCAAATTGAAAAAGGCGTTGTGCATTTTAAGGGAAGCATTACCGCAGTAAATGGCAAAGAGCACATTCAAACGGAAAGAAAAGAGCCGGTGAACAATATGCAGACTATTGGAAAAGACGCTGCCCTGGATATTCTAAGCAAGGGCGGCGACACCATTATTGAATTGATCCGGAATGGAGGGGAACACGATTAGCATACTATCAACGCGGGAGCTAAAAAAAGAACTCCTGGAGCGGGAAGCATTCCGGCATTTCGAAGTAGATGTACGGCCATTTATCAGGATAGCGCCGTGGATTTCAGCCGAAACGGCAGCCGATATCCGGTCAATATGCGAACAACCCATTGTTGCCGCTTTTACCAGCGCAAACGCCGTTGATGCTGTTAAAGCGCATCTGCCGGTACAGCCCAAATGGCGTATTTTTTGTATTGGCGGAATCACCAAAGATAAGCTGGAGCAAGCATTCCCGGCATCTACCATTGTGGCCACCGGCAAAAATGGGAAGGCCCTGGCAGAAAAAATACGCCTCCATTCCGAAATAAACGAAATCGTATTTTTTTGTGGCAACCGGCGGATGAACGAATTACCCGACCTGCTGAAGGCCGGTAACATACAGGTGCAGGAAATAGTGGTGTATCAAACCATTCCAATTGCAGAGGAGATCAGCAAGCCATACGAGGGCATCATGTTTTTTAGCCCGAGCGCGGTGCATAGCTTTTTTTCTGTTAATACCCTTTCCACAAAAACCCAATTGTTTTCTATTGGAGAAACTACAACCAGCACCATACGATCTTATTGCGCTAACCCGGTAATTACCAGCCAGTGGCCCGGAGCATTAAATATGCTGGAAATGGTGGCAGATTATTATAAATAGTATGAAGAACGATTTGTTAATACAAGCCCTCAACGGTAAGCCAACAGAACGCCCACCGGTATGGATGATGCGGCAGGCAGGGCGTTATTTACCGGAATATATGAAGATCAGGGACAGGTATGGTTTTTTTGAACGCTGCCAAACCCCGGAACTGGCCTGTGAAATTACATTGCAGCCCGTGGATATTATTGGGGTGGATGCTGCCATTCTGTTTTCAGACATCCTGGTGGTACCCCAGGCGATGGGATTGGAGGTGCAGTTAATTGAAAGCAAGGGGCCCCTGCTACCCGATCCCATAAAAACCAGGCAGGATATGCAACGGGTATGCATACCGGATGTGCACGAGAAACTGCACTATGTTTTTGACGCCATCAGGCTTATAAAAACAGAACTGAACGACCGTGTTCCGCTGATTGGATTTGCCGGCGCGCCCTGGACCTTGCTCTGCTATATGGTGCAGGGCAAGGGAAGCAAGACCTTTGATGAAGCAAAAATATTTTGCTATACCCAACCCGAACTGGCGCACCGGTTATTGCAAATGATCACCGATACCACGATCGCTTACCTAAAAGGTCAGGCAGCGGCCGGGGCGGATGTAATACAGGTTTTCGACAGTTGGGGCGGATTGCTGGGACCGGCTGATTTTGAGAATATTTCTTTGCAATATATCCGCCAGATCGTGTCCGCTTTAAAGGATGAGGTACCGGTTATTGTTTTTGCCAAAGGCGCATGGCATTCGTTAGACCGCATGGCCGCCACCGGCGCCAGTGCCTTGGGCATTGATTGGTGCATTGAACCTGCCATGGCCCGGCAGCTTGCCGGCAATAACATTACCTTGCAGGGTAATTTTGATCCGGCAAAATTATTGTCGCCTATACCGGTTATACAAAAGGAAGTAAGGCAAATGCTAACCGGTTTTGGCACGCAAAACTATATCGCAAATTTAGGGCATGGCATTCTACCCAATGTACCGGTTGATCATGCGCGGGCCTTTGTTGATACAGTTAAAGAATGGAGAAATCCCTGACATCGGCAGGAATCAATCTTGCTTTGGGTTAATTAAATTAAAGAAAATCATGCAAACCCATCATATCATACCAGGCGTTGAGCCTTCATCGCCAACAGCCTTTCCGAAACTTACCAAAGACAGTTGGATTGATTATATTCACCATCTGCAAAATCATATCTGCAATGCGTTGGAAACAGAGGACGGTGAAGCCAGATTTGCAGAAGATCGTTGGGAAAGAAAAGAAGGCGGCGGCGGAAAAACGCGGGTAATGAGTAATGGAAAAGTATTTGAGAAAGGTGGCGTAAACAGTTCGGTTGTATTTGGCAAGGTAAACGATGCCATGCGCAGTCAATTAAAAATTACCGGCAATCACTGGTTTGCCTGCGGTTTAAGCATCGTTATACACCCGGTTAATCCCTTCGTGCCAACAGTGCATGCCAACTGGCGCTATTTTGAACTGTACGATGAAACAGGAAGCATTACCGACCGTTGGTTTGGCGGCGGCTGCGATCTTACACCCTATTATTTATTTGAAGAGGACGCCCGGCATTTTCATGCTGTGTTGCGGAACACGGTGCTTCCTTTTGGCGAAGCGCTCTATCCCCAATACAAACAACAATGCGACGCTTATTTTTCCAATACCCATCGCGGTAACGAAATGCGCGGCATTGGCGGCCTGTTTTACGATTACCTGCGCCCGGAAAATGAAGAGGATGCAAACCGCCTGTTTGCCTTTCAACAGGCAAATGGCAATGCTTTTACCGATGCCTACCTCCCTATCGTAAACAAAAGAAAACACCTGGAATGGGAGCAAAAACACAAGCACTGGCAGGAAATCCGCAGGGGTAGATATGTGGAGTTTAACCTCATACACGACAGGGGTACGCTTTTTGGATTAAAGACCAATGGAAGAACCGAAAGTATTTTAATGAGTCTTCCGCCTACGGCAAGATTCGAATACCATGACCAGCCCGAACCGGGAAGTGCGGAAGATCAGTTGCTGCAGGTTTGCCTGCATCCGAAAGACTGGGTTTGAGGTGCGAAGAAAAGAACCAAAAAGCAAGATACAAAAGACAAATAAAGCCCGAAGTCTTAAAATCGAAATTCGAAGAGAAGAACCAAAACACAAGATACAAGAACCAAATAAAGCTCCAAACCGAAAATCCGAAGAAAAGAACCAAAAAACAAAAGACAAAAGACAAATAAAACCCTAACACTCAAAACTGAAATCCGCATCCTAACCAAAAACCATAAACTTCAAACCCAAAACTAAATTAGTCCAATTTCAAATTTTAAATCTCCAATTTCAAATTCCTCTCATGTACATACAACGCAGAAACCGCATACTCCGCTCCAATGCTGCCATTCGTAGCATGGTGGCGGAAACGGTATTAACCCCGGCCGATTTCATCGCTCCCCTGTTTATTGACGAAGGAGAAGGCATCGCTTATGAAATTCCCTCTATGCCTGGCTATTACCGCTACTCCATTGATCATACCGTTAAGGAGGTGAAAACCTTATGGAGCATGGGCATTAAATGTGTATTGCTTTTTATTAAGTGTAAAGACGAGTGGAAAGACAATACGGGTAAAGCGGCCTGGAATGAAAATGGACTTATGCAGCGCAGCATTAAAGCCATAAAGGATGCGGTACCGGAAATGATAGTGATGACGGATGTGGCGCTGGATCCCTATTCGGAATACGGGCACGATGGTATTGTAAAGGATGGGCAAATTGTGAACGACGAAACAGTAGCGGCACTGGTTAAAATGAGTGTAAGTCATGCAAAAGCGGGAGCCGATTTTGTTGCACCCAGCGATATGATGGACGGCCGCATTGGCGCTATCCGCAAAGCGCTTGAAGAAAATAATTTCACGGGTACCGGTATCATGGCTTACAGCGCTAAATATGCCTCCTGTTTTTATGGTCCTTTTCGCGATGCATTAGACAGTGCCCCGGGCTTTGGCGATAAAAAAACTTACCAGATGGATTATGCCAATCGTATTGAAGCGGTAAAAGAAACATTGATGGATATTGAAGAAGGCGCCGACATTGTAATGATAAAGCCGGCGATGGCATATCTCGATATCATCCGTGAAATAAAAAATGCGGTAACCACACCGGTTAGCGCCTACCATGTAAGTGGCGAATATGCCATGATTAAAGCCGCAGCAAAAATGGGTTGGCTCAATGAAGAGAAAGCGA
This sequence comes from uncultured Terrimonas sp., assembly GCA_964391065.1. Classification (GTDB taxonomy): domain Bacteria; phylum Bacteroidota; class Bacteroidia; order Chitinophagales; family Chitinophagaceae; genus Agriterribacter. Next base: position 19,198 of record CAYMKT010000054.1, read on the forward strand.
TCATTGAAAGTCTTACTTCCATTAAAAGAGCCGGCGCCGATATGATTGCCACCTATTTTGCAAAAGACGCCGTGCGGTTGTTAAACTTAGGTTTTTTGTGAGTTGATTTACGATAATCATTAACCTGTTAAGGGTCTTATTTGATAAACTGAATCTTGAAAGATGATGCTGTAAATGATATTATTCACATC
>CAYMKT010000054.1:19488-23130 GCA_964391065.1 uncultured Terrimonas sp.
TTATTTGATAAACTGAATCTTGAAAGATGATGCTGTAAATGATATTATTCACATCTCACTATAAAAAATGAACACTCCAATCAGCCAGCAACTTTTTTCCCGCGCCCAGCAATCCATTCCCGGGGGAGTGAACTCTCCCGTACGCGCATTCAGGAGCGTTGGAGGCAATCCTGTATTTATAGAAAAAGCCCGGGGCGCCTATTTATACGATGCGGATGGTAATGAATATATTGATTTCATCGACTCCTGGGGTCCTATGATTTTGGGCCACGCCCATGCGCCGGTAATAAAAGCGATACAAGAAAAGGCAGCAGGCTCCACTTCTTTTGGGGCGCCTACTGAGTTAGAAATTGAAATAGCGGAACTCATTAAAAGCATGGTACCCAATGTGGATTTGATCCGCATGGTGAATAGTGGAACCGAGGCCTGCATGAGCGCTATACGGCTGGCGAGGGGCTATACCGGCAAAAATAAATTCATCAAGTTCGAAGGTTGCTACCATGGCCATGCCGACTGCTTTTTGGTTAAAGCGGGCAGTGGGGTAGCCACTTTTAATATTCAAAAAGTGCCTGGCGTTACCGTGGGTGTTGCCAACGACACCCTCACCTGTGCCTATAACGATATTGAAGCAGTAGAACAGTTAGTGGCGGGAAACAAGAATGAAATAGCGGCCATCATCATTGAGCCGGTTGCCGGCAATATGGGCTGTATTTTGCCGGGTGAAGGTTACCTCAGGGCACTGCGTACCATTTGCGACCGCGAGGGGATTTTGCTGATTTTCGATGAGGTAATGACAGGCTTCAGATTGGCCCGTGGCGGCGCACAGGAAAAACTGGGTATTGAGGCAGATATCATCACCTATGGAAAAATCATCGGCGCCGGAATGCCCGTAGGCGCTTTTGCCGGGCCGCGGGAAATCATGCAGCATATCGCGCCGGTGGGAAGCGTTTACCAGGCCGGTACATTAAGCGGCAACCCGCTGGCCATGGCCGCAGGGTATACCTTGCTTAAGGAACTCAATAACAACCCGTTGATTTACGACGAACTGGAAGCAAAAGGCGCTTACCTGGAGAAAGGCTTAAACGAAGTGCTGCAGCAGAAAGAACATCCTTTCCGTATCAACCGCATACAAAGTATGATCAGCGTGCATTTTTCGGAAGATCCTGTGAAGGACTTTGATTCGGCTGCGGCTTCCAACATCGCCATTTTCAACAAGTTCTTTCATCACATGTTGAATTCCGGTGTATATTTGCCCCCATCAGCTTTTGAAACCTGGTTTATCAGTAATGCCATTACCTATCAAGACCTGGACCGTACCATCAATGCGGCGTCCCGTTTTTGATCCATCATATCAGTAAAGGTCACCCTAAGTGACCTTTTACTATTTTGAGCACCCAATCATTTGTTTATTTATGACAAATACATCCATTAAGCGTGGAATTATACTGATGAATCTCGGCTCGCCCGATTCAACCGAAAAAAAAGATGTCCGTCGCTATTTGATGGAATTTTTAATGGACGGCAGGGTAATTGACTACCCCTATTTATCACGCCTGCTGCTGGTAGGCGGCATTATAGTGCCCTTCCGTACGGCAAAATCCGCCGCTGCTTACCGTTCCGTTTGGACGCCGGAAGGTTCGCCATTGATTGTTTTAACTCGTCAACTGCAGGCAGCAGTACAACAACAATTGGAGGAACCGGTAGAAATCGCTATGCGTTATGGCAATCCTTCTATAACCTCGGCCTACGATAACTTGCAAAAGCGTATTCCGGGTCTCGACGAAGTGATTGCGATTCCGTTGTACCCGCATTACGCCATGTCGTCGTACGAAACGGCTGTTGAACACGCGAAAGCAGCACATAAAAAAGGGAAATACCATTTCTCTCTGTCATTTGTAAAACCCTTTTATAACGAATCGAATTATATCCGGGCTTTGTCGGAAAGCATCAGCCCTTACCTGCAGCAGGACTATGATCATATCCTGTTCAGCTACCACGGGGTGCCGGGCAGGCATATCCGAAAATCGGATGTTACCGGTAACCATTGCCTGCAAACAGACAACTGTTGCCAAACGCCTTCTGCTGCCCACGCTTTTTGTTACCGGCACCAGTGCATAACAACAACAAAGCTGGTAACCGAACAATTAAACATCCCCCAACACCAATACAGTATTTCTTTTCAATCAAGGCTGGGCAAGGGATGGCTGGAACCATTCACCGATATCCGGCTGGCGGCGATGCCTGCAGAAGGAAAGAAAAAATTGCTGATTCTCTGCCCTGCCTTTGTAAGCGATTGCCTGGAAACCCTGGAAGAAATTGCGGTGGAGGGGAAGGAAACCTTTATGCATGCAGGTGGCGAATCTTTTACCTTTATCCCCTGCATGAATACCCATCCGCGCTGGGTAGATACCCTGGCATTATGGATGCGGGAATACGCAACAGGCAGCCGGGATATGATTTTAGGAGAGCAATGAAACGGGAGGAAATGAGAAACGATATTTTATACTGCGGGCTACTTCCGGCAATAGCTTCTTTAAGACAAGGGGCAGTCTCAATTTTCAGTTCATGAAAGCATTGGTATATAAATCAACAGGAAGCTGGTATGTAGTAAAAGACCGCAATGGCATGCTGTATAATGCCCGCGTAAAAGGGAAATTAAAACTGGATGGGATAACTTCCACCAACCCGGTAACGGTGGGCGATGAAATTGATATTGAGATAGAAGAAGGAGAAGATAAAACCGCAGTAATCACCCATATACACCATCGCCGCAATTATATTAACCGGCAGTCGCCCGCGCATAAATACCAGCATCATATTATAGCAGCTAATCTTGATCAAACCCTGTTGATCGGCACCCTGCGCGAGCCCCGTACTTCGCAGGGTTTTATAGACCGGTTTTTGGTGGCGGCCGAGGCCTACCATGTACCGGCAGTAATTGTTATTAACAAATCCGACCTGTTGCGAAAAAAGGAAATGGACCAGTTTGAGCTGTGGAAAGAAATGTATGAAAACATTGGCTATACGGTTATATTAATGAGCGTTGAAGAAGGCGAGGGGCTAAAGGATATGGAAAATTTGCTGAAGGATAAAACCACTTTAATCAGCGGGCATTCGGGCGTAGGTAAATCTTCATTCATCAATACCATTATCCCTTCTTTTGCGCTTAAAACCCAGGAAGTAAGCGGCTGGAGCGGAAAGGGGCTGCACACCACCACTTTTGCGGAAATGTTTGATCTTCCTTTCGGCGGCCGCATTATTGATACCCCCGGCATACGGGAGTTTGGGTTGGTGGATATTTCCAAGCAGGAACTCTCCCATTATTTTCCTGAAATGAGGGAACTGCTCACCAATTGCCAGTTTAATAATTGTTTGCATACCAACGAACCCGGCTGCGCGGTTAAAACTGCCGTGGAAAACGGAACGGTGAATGTGGAACGCTATGTGAGCTACTATAATATTCTTGAATCTATTACGGAAAAGGGGTATTAATGTTAAAACCGCGGTGCATCAGTGACTTAAATCACAAGAACCAAAACGCAAATAACAAATAAGCACGAAATTCGAAGAAAAGAACCGATACGATTACTCAATAAATATCCGAAACCTAAAGTTCGAAATCCGGGAGGAATACAGGCACTA
>CAYMKT010000055.1:0-22551 GCA_964391065.1 uncultured Terrimonas sp.
TGGCCGGTTTTTGCTCAGGCCAGGATACTTTGTATTTTAAAAATGGTTTAATGGCGAATGGTATCCATCAATATGGCCGGGAAGCATTGTATACAGATTTATTAGTGTACCAAATGTATGAGCAAAGCTTAGAATCGCCGCAGGAAAACGGCGTATTAGGCTTAAACAACGAAGGAGCAGAAATAAAATGGGTAGCCGTTACCGCCGACAGCCTCAATAGGTTCAGGATGTCCAGGCCTGCCGGAAACAGTATCGGCGGTAGAAGAAACATGTTTTCTAATAGCGGTTATTTGTACGTAACCTATACTTCCGATAAAAAGAAAACTGCTTTATTAAATACTAAAGGAAGCAGCACAGTATATGTGAATGGTGAACCACATACTGGCGATCCGTACGCTTCGGGATGGTTGTACATTCCCGTTACCTTAAAGAAGGGATTGAATGAATTTTACATTCGTATCGGGTTTGGGGCAGTAGCCAGCCTGTCTTTCCCCGAAAAAGCCGTTACATTGAATACGGAAGATCCAACGTTGCCGGTGCTCGTATTGCAACACAATAATAACGCAGTTCAAGGTGCTGTAGTGGTATTAAACAATTCGGGTAAACCACTCACAGACCTCTCCTTAAAATCAATGCTGGGCGGAAAAGAAGTAATCAGCCACATTCCCGATATACCCGCCATGAGCAGCCGTAAAATTGCCTTTACATTTAACGCGGAAGGAATTAAGGAAGAAGGCAGGCACGATATGGCAATTGCTCTTTTACAGAATAGAAAAATATTAGACGAGAACACTATCCAGATAGAGACGGTGAATGCGGGCCGGTCGTATAGTAGTACGTTCACCAGCAATATCGACGGCAGTCTTCAATACTATGGAGTAACACCACAATCGAATTCAGAAAAAACGAATGCCGCTTTATTTTTTTCTGTTCATGGCGCAGGTGTAGAAGCGATCGGGCAGGCAAGGGCCTATAAACCGAAAGACTGGGGAACACTGGTAGCACCCACCAACCGCCGCCCCCGTGGTTTTAACTGGGAAGATTGGGGTAGGCTCGATGCCCTTGAGGTGTTGAATATTGCTAAAGACAGGTTTAAACCTAATCCACAACATATTTACCTCACCGGTCATTCCATGGGCGGGCATGGTACATGGTTCCTTGGCGCCACCTATCCCGATAAATGGGCGGCCATTGCCCCTTGCGCGGGTTATCCCACATTAAAAGAATATGGCTCACATGATGGGAAAGTACCGGATAGTACCGAATTTCCTGTAGAGGGAATGCTGCTCCGCGCGGGCAATCAAAGTGATGTAATAAAACTGGCGGAAAACTACAAACCTTTGGGTGTATATATTTTCCACGGCGACTCCGATAGAGTGGTTTCCGTTAACTATGCCCGGCAAATGCGAAAAGTGCTGGGAGAATTTCATAGCGATTTTGCCTATAACGAATATCCGGGCGGAAGTCATTGGTTTGGTGATCATAGTGTTGATTGGCCGCCTTTGTTTAGCTTTTTTAAGTCGCACAGTATATTACCCGACACTGCTGTAAATCATATCGATTTTAAAACCTCAAGTCCGGGCATATCGGCCTCCTTTCGCTGGGCAACAATATATCAGCAAATATTTCCACTACAGTTCAGCCGGATACAACTGGAAAGAAACCTGGCGACAAAAACCATTGCCGGGCAAACAAACAATGTGTTGATGCTCAAACTGGCGCTTGCTGAATTTGGGCAGGGAAGTGAAGTAAAGATCATTTTGGATAGTGCGGATGCTGTTACTTATTCAATAGCGGGAACGAATGACAGTATTTACCTGCAAAAGGAGGGAGACCGCTGGACCCTTACCGACCCACCTGGATTTGAACAAAAAGGCCCGCACCGTTATGGCACGTTTAAAGAAGCCTTCAACCATAAGATGGTTTTTGTGTACGGAACCAAAGGTAACAAAGCCGAAAATGAATGGGCCTTTAACAAGGCACGCTATGATGCCGAAAGCTGGTATTATCGCGGAAATGGAGCCGTTGATATCGTAACCGATAAAGAATATGCTACAGGCAAATATGCAAACCGCGGCGTTATTTTATTTGGCAATGCCCAAACCAACAGCGCCTGGAACCTTTTGCTCAGCGACTCACCGATACAGATAGACCGTAATGCGATCAAAATTGGCGACAAGACATGGACGGGTGACGACCTGGCTGCGTATTTTGTGTGGCCCGTTAAAAACGCAACAAATACCTCGGTGGCTGTAATAGCGGGAACAGGATTGAAAGGAATGGGCGCCGCTAATGCCAACCAGTATTTTGCCGGTGGTAGTGGTTTTCCCGACTATATGATTTTCCGGTTGAGCATGCTGCGCGATGGTGGAAAAGCAATAGAATCTGCAGGTTTTTTTGACAATCACTGGAAGTTGGATGAAAAGAACAACGCGGTAAAACAATAATATTTCCGATCCAAAACAAATAGTTCGAAAGCGTGGTGCGGGATATTTTTAATCGTGTATCGCGCCTTCCTTTTGCATATTCAACCAGACAATAACGGCCCTGATCTCGCTATGCGAAACCGTATCCCCCAGCAGTTCTTTAACCGGTGATGTTGCGTTTCCGGTTCCTGCTTGTTCAATAGCTTTGCGAATGGTTTCTATTTTCGCTTCCGCTACTATATCGGTTATTTGGATATCGCCACCGGGGATGAAATGAGTTAAGTGACCTTCGATAGTGCCGCTCGTTAGTCCTCTCAAAGCCGCTATTTCCGGGATTGTTTTCCCTTCTTTAAATAGTTCAAGACTCATGCGCTTTGTATCGCCTTTTCCGGGTTTCACCGTAATGCCAGCTACCTGCTCCGTTACAGTTCCGGGTAAAGGTGTTTTGCTTTTTTGCTCCTCCGCCTGCTGCAGAAGTTCCGTAATTTCCATTCCTTTCATTAGCCCTTCAGACAGTTGTACAGCCTGCAATATCTCCTGTTTTTTTCTTGAGATGTCCAGTGCTACATTTCGCAGCTCGCCAAGGTATTTTTTTACCTTCTTCTTCACCTTCATTTCATTTACATGGATTTTCAACGAGTCCAGCATTTCATCCAGCGCTTTGATAAAATAAGTTGATGCGGCTACAATGCGTTCATGAAGGCGGCTATACCCTTCCTGCTCCGTTTCGGTTAGCAAGACAGATAGTTGCTTATTGAATTTTTCACCCACATTCATCTGCGATTGCGCCAGGCTTAACATATTTTGGCCCCATTGAATGGCATTGTTTTTATCGGGGATTTGCCGGCGTTCATAATCTTCATAGTGGGTATTGATTCGGTCCGTTAGTTTTACAAAATGAAATGCACGGGTTAATGACTGTTGAATGAAATGCTTTTGTTCCTGTTCCAATTGTTCCGCCATTTCTGTATCATCCATTTCGGTTTGGGCGAACTGCAGCACACGTTTATCGGTATGAATACTTTCGGGATGAATACGGGAATACAGTACCAGACCTTCCAGCGAGGTAAGCCGGCTTAACGCTACGTATACCTGTCCGGGTGCGAAAGATGCACCGGCATCAATAATAGCCCTGGTAAAAGTGAGCCCCTGGCTTTTATGAATAGTTATTGCCCATGCTAACCGCACGGGATACTGTGTAAAACTGCCCAATTCTTCCTCTTCAATTTTGTCCTTTTCTTTATCGTAGTGATAACGGATGTTTTTCCAGGTTTCCTTTTCCAGCAATAACTCGTCGCTATTCTCCGGGAATTGTACGAATACCTGGTCTTTATTAATCCGGCTCACCATTGCGATCTTCCCGTTATAATATCTCCGCGCTTCCCCCTTGTCATTTTTGGTGAACATGATCTGTGCGCCGGGTTTCAGCTTAAGCATCTTCTCAGTGGGAAGCGCCCGTTCGTTAAAGTCGCCCGACAATTCTCCTTCAAAAACAGATGGCTTTCCCGGGAGTTTTTCTAATTGCTGCTTATTAATATTATCCGCACGGGAATTATGCGTGGTGAGCAGGATAAAGTTTTCCTCTTTAGGCGGCTCGAACCCAGGTTTGTAATACCGGTGCAGATGTTCAAGGTCTGCCGCGGAACTGGTATTGTTGCGGATATTATTGAGTATCTGGATAAAGTCCGCCTCGTTCTGACGATAAATTTTCTTGAGTTCGAGATAAACCGGCGGCGATTGTTGTACTGCCATTGCATCAAAAAAGAAAGGACTCTTATAAAGCGTGCTTAATATTTCCCACTCCTCATTATTAACAACGGGCGCAAGCTGAAAAAGGTCGCCAATATATAGTACCTGCACACCACCGAAAGGAACCATCGGCTGCCGGCGAAAATGCCTGAGGATGGTATCAACTGCATCCAAAATGTCGGCACGCATCATGCTCACTTCATCAATCACAAGCAACTCCAGTTCCTGCAGCAGTTCACGTTTAGCGCTGTTGAATTTTACATGCCTGAAAAGAGTATGTTCGTTATTCACTTGTATGTTGCCCGCCAGGGAATGGCGAATGGGTAAATAAGGCCCAAAGGGAAGTTGAAAAAAAGAATGCAATGTGCTTCCGCCCGCATTAATGGCAGCTACGCCGGTGGGCGCCACAACAGCCATCTTCTTAAAACAGTTTTCGCGGATATAACGAAGAAAAGTGGTTTTACCCGTTCCTGCTTTCCCCGTTAAAAAAATATGCCTGTTGGTATGATTTACAAACTGCAGTGCGCGCTGAAAATATAAATTAGACTTGTCGTAGTAAGCCATGCTTTCCAAAGATATTAGCTATTGAGTAATAAATGGCGTTATGGAAATGACTGAAGCCTTGTCTTTTAAAGATAGGAAGTTTTTGCTAAAAAGCCGGTTTGTGAATATCCCGCATCAGTACATTCGGCCCGTTACTGACCATTGATTTGAATACCGGTGTAGTAAAACAGCTACAACTGCAGCAATGCGAATAGTACGCGATAAATATATAATGTATTACTTTTTGTTACAGCGTGTTGGCATAACATTGTATCGTTAAATTCAGATTTTTGTTACTCTTTGAAATAACCGCAAAATAGAATACTAAGTCCCTAACCAAAACAACCTGAGAAAACATCCCTACACCCTCACCGGAAGGCGGAAATATTGACCAAGTAAGTAACCCTTAGTCTAAACTAACCTCATCCCTGAAATCACTGGCAATCATTTCCGTTTTCTGGTTTTTTCATTTCCCATCTGAACAGCGTTCCTCAATTTAGTCAAAGTAATTCCTTAAAAGCACAATGCTGCAAGGCATTCTGCGACAGCCTATAACATTATTAATAATATATACCGGCGTTTCACGTTTTGGTATGGTATAACATTAGCACATACCATTAAACCCGGCACTATGAAAAACGCTTTAATATATCTTATTTTTTCTGTCTGCTTATATTCCTGTGCATCAACAGAATTGGTGCGTTTAAGTGTGTTGCAGCCGGCGCCGGTAAGCCTTCCTGCTCACATTAAAAATGTTGGAGTAGTAAATCGTAGCGAAATAGCTCAACAAAATAGAGTGATCGATGTACTTGATAAAGCATTGTCGCTGGAAGGACGGGACCTGGATTCGGAAGGTGCTAAGGCAAGCATTGACGGGCTGGAAAATGAATTGATAAAAAATCAACGGTTTACCGAGGTAAAAACATTAGGCAATACCAAATTGGCAAGCGCTGTTCCTGGAATTTTTCCATCGCCGCTTCAATGGGATACCGTTGAAAAAATTTGCCGGGAAAACAATACGGATGCCCTTTTTGCGCTGGAATGGTTTGATACGGATTCCAAAATCAGTTATGCCAGTAACCCGGTTACTATTAATACACCGCTCGGAAAAATTCCCGGCATTGAGCATAGGGCATCCATGAATACGATTGTAAAAGTAGGATGGCGAATCTATGATCCCCTTGAACGAACTATCCTGGATGAGTTCCCGGCGTCGACTCAAATGGTCTTTTCCGGCAAAGGCATTAACCCGGTGGTTGCCGCCGGAGCACTGATTGGCAGAAAAGAAGCGCTGAAAACCGTGAGCAATAAGCTCGGGCAGGACTATGCATTCCGAATCATCCCTTACTGGTTACGTGTATCGAGGGATTATTACGTGCGTGGAACGGATAACTTCAGGATCGCCCGCCGAAAGGCTCAAACAGGTAACTGGAGCGATGCTGCGGCGATATGGCAGCAGGAAACCAACAACGGCAAAAGTAAAGTTGCCGGAAGGGCATGTTATAATATGGCCATTATCAGTGAAATAAATGGAGATATGGATGGCGCTATTCATTGGGCACAAAAAGCATACGAGAATTACAACAACAAACTGGCACTCCGGTACATAAAAATTCTTGAAAACAGGAAGATCAATAATGCGGTGCTGGAAAACCAGGAAGCGATTACAGCCAGGTAGCCAATCATGAAAAGGCCGCCAGCATTGATCGCTGCGTATAAATTGCGGAAATGCTGGTTAGCATTTTAGTTTAGCGAATATTTTATCCGCTTCTCAAAGGTTTAAATAGTACAACCTCCATTATTATTTCGCGTTGCAAAAAAGAAAAGCAGCGGGTCTTGAACGATTTATTATAAGTCAGTTCCGGAAAACGATAAGGGTAAAAGTGACTCAACACTACCTACAATAAATATTTCTCCTTTCATTCCTCCCAATAATAACCGAATGGATTGTTGTTGCCTTATTTCGTACTCTAAAAGACTCTGCCGGCAAATACCACATGGAGAAATGGGATGGTCGCTTTTGCCGGTTGCCCGGTTAAAATGGGTTATCGCGATCGTAAGCAACGGGATGCCGGGATACAAAGAAGCAGCCGCAGCCAGCGCCACCCGCTCGGCGCATAACCCTGCGGGTGAGGAGGCATTCTCCTGGTTTGTTCCCAGGACTATTTTTCCATTCTGCAACAATATCGCAGCGGCTACAAAAAATTGAGAATAAGGCGCATAAGCACTGTGGACTATTTCCTGTGCCTTTTTTAACAACTGCCGTTCTGTTTCAGCTAATAACTCAGCCGACTCAATGATTTTGTAAGAGAATGGAATGATGGCTTCTTTCACCTGGAATGATTTAGAAGGCGCTGAAAGACCAGTGTAGGGCCTGCTGTCTTTCGAATGATACTATTTGATGGATTTAAACAACCGGCTCCATCTTGGACCCTTATCCCAACTGAACCAGATGATAGACGCCTTGCCCACAACGTGGTCTTCAGGAACATAACCCCAAAACCTTGAGTCTTGCGAATTGTGCCTGTTATCGCCCATCAACCAGAAATAATCCATGGCAAAGGTATATTGATTGGTTTCTTTACCATTGATGATGAATTTGCCATCTCTTTCCTCCAGCGTATTGTGTTCATACACCGCAATGATCCGCCTGTAAAAAGCAATATTTTCGGCAGTAAGGGTAATGGTGGCTCCCTTTTTGGGTATCCAGATTGGTCCGTAAAAATCTTCACTCCACTTATAATGAGCGGTGTCGTTGGGAAATACGTTTGGAGTAAAGGTCTTTACATCCTTTACAACACTTTGTACGTAGGGTAATTGCTGCATACGCTCCGCTTCTTCAGCAGTCAGGTCAATCATATAATTCATGGCATTGCCTACCAGTAATTGCTGCCTGTCCGGATCGGTCTCCACATGAAAGTCTTCTTTCAATACATCTTCATCAAAATATTGTCCTTTTGTTTGAACGCCATAAAAAGTAGCGGACGCTTCAGGTACATAGGCCGGTTTGCCATTCACATATAAAATGGCCTCTTTGAGTTGCAGCGTATCGCCCGGTATTCCAACACAGCGCTTAATAAAGTTTTCTCTTTTATCAACAGGCCTCACCATAATATCATCCCTCTGCAATATGGCCTCCCTGTCACCTCCATATTCATCTCTTAACGCATCATAATAATTCATGTTGGACTGGTAAGCGCCAACAACCGTATCGCCAACGGGATAATTAAATACTACCACGTCGTTTCTTTTTACCGGGGTAGTCCACAGCCGTTTATACGGGATTTTTATCCATTCCAAATACGACTTAGTACCGGTAATGGGCAGGGTATGATGCACAAATGGAACCGCTAATGGCGTATTGGGAAGTCGTGGCCCATAACTTAGTTTGCTTACAAAAAGAAAATCATTGACCAGCAAGGTTTTTTCCATGCTTCCCGTTGGAATAACATAGGCCTCAAAAATAAAAGTTCGAATAATAGTGGCGGCAACAATCGCGAAAACACCTGCATCAATCCATTCCCTGGTTGAAGACTTCTTGTAGTTCTTGAAAACTGCATTGCCGGCATACCTTTCATTTTTAGAGAAACCTAAATATGGGAAATACAAAAAAGGTAAGAAAACAGTGGCAGCATGGTGCAACAAAGAAAAACGACCAAAATGTTCCACAAAACGGATAAAGATCCAAATGGTAACAAATTGTCCCACGATAGGAATAAACTGCAGAAAGAACCAATATTTTTTTAAGGGCATTCGCTCTACCATGCACCAGGTATTGTAAAAAGGGATCAATGCTTTCCAGGGCTCAATTCCGGCTTTTTTAAACATGCCATACAAACCAATAAGAGTACCTATGGTAGCTAAAATAAAAAGGGTCCAACCTAAACTCATGAAACTTTGTTTTTTTGAAGTTGCCAAAAATAGTACAAATACCTGACTATGCCGATAAGTCGCATCTTATGGCTAAATGTTACGACTCCGTATCCCGCATTTTGTTAAAATTGATACAAAGCGTGTGGTATCTTGTTAAACGATTTCATTCAGGATATCCGATACCTGCTGTGGATGCTGATATATCAAAAAATGCCCGGCGGTTTCAATACTGTGGGTGGGATTCACCAAACGATGGGGAAACAGCTTATCGTTTGTGCCATGCAGATGATAAAGCTTTTCGGGCAGCCATTCATTTTTCCAGTTCAATATTTGGTGAATGGACCATTTTAAATAATGAATATCTACATTTTTCCGGTATTCGTGTGCCAATCGTTTTTCTTCATCCGTTACCGCACCCAGGAAATAATTTTGGACGGGGGCCAATAATTTTAATGGGCGGATATTATGAAGGCGGTTTTGCGGAAGAATAGTCTCGAGCCTTAATTTTCCGGAAGCTTTCATCCACAACGGCACCTCGTTATGCGTTTTTACACTGGAAATGAGCACAACTTTTTGAATACCTGTCAATTTCGCAATTTCAATACTCATGATACCGCCGAACGACACGCCAACTAAAGTAGATTCCTTTTCGGTAACCTGTTCGCTCATGCGAAGGGCATAGCCGGTAAGACTTTCGTTTTTCAGGGGCATCAGCCATTTCAGGTAATGCACATCTGCGTCCTTCCAACTCAGTTTCCTGAATATCCTCTCGTCGGACCCTAAACCGCAAATGCAATACACTTTTTTCACCATCAGTCCTATTTTCGGGGAGGCACATAACTCCTTATATCCTCCATCGTAATTTTTTTACCGGAAAGAATAACGAGTCTTTCCACCACATTTCTCAATTCGCGTATGTTACCCGTCCAGTTATTATCCTGCAGGGCTTTTAACGCATCATCATCGATTTGTTTTAATGCAATTCCATATTCGTTGCAGATATCGGAAAGAAATTTTTCTACCAGCAAAGGGATATCGTCCCTGCGATTGTTAAGAGAAGGAACATGTATAATGATAACGCTAAGCCGGTGATAAAGGTCAAGACGAAATTGTTTTTCATCCACCTCCTTCAGTAAATCCTTGTTGGTGGCGGCTATTACCCTTACATCCACATTAATGTCCTTATCTCCGCCCACTCTCGTTATTTTACCTTCCTGCAAGGCCCTCAATACCTTGGCCTGCGCGTTCAGGCTCATATCACCAATTTCATCCAGGAACAGCGTGCCTCCATGCGCTTGCTCAAATTTACCTATCCGTTGTTTTACCGCGGAAGTGAACGAACCCTTTTCATGGCCGAATAATTCACTTTCGATCAACTCACCCGGGATGGCCGCACAGTTTACCTCAATAAGAGGGTTTTTACACCTGTTGCTTTTTTCGTGTACCCACCGCGCCACCAATTCCTTTCCCACCCCGTTTTCTCCCATAATCATTATCCTGGCATCCGTTGGCGCCACCTTATCGATTGTTTCCTTTATTTTAACAATAGGCGCCGATTCACCAATCATTTCCTCAACCTTGGTAGCTTTTCTTCGCAATACTTTTGCTTCTGTAACCAGGTTCGTTTTATCCATCGCGTTACGAATGGTAATCAACAGCCTGTTGAGGTCGGGCGGCTTTGAAATGTAATCGTAAGCTCCTTTCTTTACTGCTTCTACCGCGGTTTCGATGGTACCATGGCCCGATATCATAATAATCGGAACATCGGGGCTGATTTCATTGGCTTTATCTAAGAATTCAATACCATCTATTTTTGGCATTTTGATATCGCACAATACCACATCATAGGCCTTCTCCCTGAATTTCTTCAAGCCTTCTTCACCATCGCCGGCTTCGTCAATCTTATAGCCCTCGTACGAAAGAATTTCACCTAATGTTTTTCGGATCGCTTTTTCATCATCTATAATCAAAATGTTCGACATGGCTGTATTATGGTTTTTATTGAACTCGGAAACTCAGTGTTACGGCAACCACTAAACGATAAGTACCTTCTGAAGGCGCTGTTGTTTTTGTTTGATTCATTGCCAACGTTCAAAAATAAGGAATTATAGGCGAGTGTTGGAGCACGCACGATGCCGGAAGGTATTGCATCACCCCGGAATAAGGCAGTATTATCAAATGTTAAAATTATATTATGTAACCCAATCTTTGCCTGAAAAGCTTGCGTTTAATACTACCAGTTATTACATTTGCGTTAGTTAAATATCCTTTAAAATACTAAAATTGAATTCCATGAAAACTCAAATCCTTAAGGCCAATAATGCAGTAGATATTCCTACCTGGAAGTTAATCTCTAAATTAGGTTTATTAGCAGCCTTCTGTATGGGCTTATGTTATCTTTTCGCAATTGGCGTATCTTCTTTGGCTTCGGCGTTCTGATTTTTAGAGGTTAACAATTACCCCTCCATAAAAATTTCGTGCAGGAGCGGGATTATAATACCTGCCGCCAAAAGCATTTATATCGTTGCCCAAACTATATAGCTGATTCAATGCATTGTCTACTCCCGTAAAGAGTTCAACAGAAAATGCATTGAATTTTTTTTTCCAACCCAGCCTGCCAAGCGCTAACAGGTAAGCATCGGCGTAAGCCGCATTTGCATCATTCAATGGTAGCTTTGAAGTAGAGGTACAGGAGGCGTTAAGGTAAATTCCCCAGGCGGTATTGATATCCAAACCTGCCGAAAAAATTGTTTTCGCCACGCCTGTCAGGTTGTTCCCCGAATAATCTTTATCATCAACTATATAATCGGTAAAAGAAAAATCATTTAGTGTAAGACTTGTCCAAAGTTTCGCCGTTCTTATAAAAGCAGTACTACTGCGCACCAAGGCATAATCAACAAATACTTCTATTCCCTTTTGATTGGTACCTCCGGCATTCACAAAATATTCGGCATCCGCACTATCCACTCTCCGTACAATGGCATCATTCAGTTTAAATAAGTAGGCAGTAACATCAAATTGCAAACGGTTAGCCAGGGCTCTTCCCCGGATGCCTAGTTCGCGATTCCAGCCATATTCGGGTTGGAGGTTGGGATAAAAGCTGCCCTCCGAAGGCCGCAATTCCGCAATGGTGGGTGGTGAAAATCCTTTGCTTACTGATGTATAAAGGGAGATATCGTTTGTTGCACGATACAATGCAGCGAACCTTGGCAATAGTTGCGGATCCATTGGCTTATTCTTTTTCGAATCATCTGCATCGGTGAGGCGCTGATAGTTATACATGGAAAAATTGCCGCCGACGCCGGCCTGGAACTGAAATTTTTTCCCGATTTGCCATTCACCCTGTACAAATGGTAAAATCTGCCGTGCCCATATTTTATCTTTGAACTGGACAGTGTCGGGCTTTCCCTGGCGATTGCCGTAATTGTTGATCGCAGAATAATTATGCAGCCATTCCATTCCTGCAATAAACCTCAAATCATGCTGCCCGATAGTGGTGTGATATACAAATTTAGTGCGTATTCCCAGGTTGGTTTCCTTTCTTGTTTCGTAATTCGTGATAAAGGGATTATCAAAATCGGAATATGAAAAGAGGAGCGAAGTGGTGTTGCTCCATTTTTCATTGAAATGATATTGGTGGCTTAACCCCGCAAACGGTGTTTTATTGTAAATAGCAGCTTTTTGTTCTACGGCGCCTGGTTGCGTTGCCGTTCCCGGCCTGGCCTGCCGTGGGTCCGCCTGCATTTGCTGCAGGGTTAAACCACCGGGTGTTTGGTAATACAGATCGGCATATATCATTATCCAATCCAGCTTACTCTTTTCCGACAGGCGGGCGGTTCCGTTCCATTGCAACATGTCGCGGCGTAGATTGGTGTTTTGCCTGTATCCGTCTGACTGTAAATGGCTTTGAGTAAACGTTGAGCTGATATTTTTCTTTTGGTATTCCCATTGCAGGTTCTCACCAAAAAGTCCATAGGAACCACCGTTTACCTGTACCCGGAATGTATTGGGTTTGCTTTGTGCCGCTTCCTGCAAAATGGGTAAAGCATCGGGGTAAAGCATCATAACCCCACCTGTATTGGCGCCATACATGATTCCGCCGGGGCCTTTGAGTATTTCAATTTGTTTGACGCTGTTTTGATCAACAAGATTAAAATAAGTATTTCCCCCGGCATCTGTAAAAGGAATATCGTTCCAGTACACTTTTATGTTTCTCACACCAAAGGGAGATCGAAGCAGGCTACCCCTGATATTTAGCCGGTAACTGCCCGGTGAACGTTCTTCCATTCTTACGCCCGGCACAGTATTTATTGCGGGCAGCAGTGAGGCGTTGGAGAAACGCCCCATATCTTTTGCGCTAACCGTTGCCGCTGATACCGGAGTTTCCAGTAAGCGACGTTGTGATTCAAATCCCTTGATAATCACTTCGGACATGAGTTGAACCGTATCCGCGACGGCCGGTGCTGGTTTTTGCTGGGCGAAAACGCTAAGCGGGATCAATGCAACCAGTATGTAAATATTCTTTTTCATCAGCGGGTGGTCAAAATTATTCAAAAAAAATCCCGGAGCAATATTTAACTCCGGGTTTGGTATTGTAAGCAATTGCTCGCCAATGATTATTTCTTGATATACATTACCTCCTTAACCAATTTAACGGTTCTGGGCACATCCGGCAAATAAGCTGCCACCAGGTTGGGAGCATAATGCATCGGGGCATCCAGACTGGTTATCCTGCGCACCGGTGCGTCAAGATAATCGAATGCTTCCTTTTGAATACGGTACGCCAGTTCGGAAGATACAGACGCAAACGGCCATTGTTCTTCCACGATTACCAGGCGGTTGGTTTTTTTAACAGATTCAAAAACCGTTTGCCAGTCTAAAGGGCGAATAGTGCGAAGATCAATCACTTCGGCGCTGATATTTTCTTTAGCCAGTTCCCCGGCAGCGCCAAGCGCAACCTTCATCATCTTATTGAACGAAACGATGGTAACATCTGTTCCGGCACGTTTAATATCTGCTTTGCCAATTGGAATAAGGTATTCTTCCTCGGGAACTTCACCTTTCTCACCGTACATTACCTCACTTTCCATAAAAATTACCGGGTCATCATCCCTGATAGCGCTTTTTAAAAGGCCTTTGGCGTCATAAGGATTGGAAACGGAAATTACTTTTAAGCCGGGTATATTAGCATACATACTTTCAAAAGCGGTGGAATGCTGGGCGCCTAATTGTCCGGCAGAACCATTGGGTCCGCGAAAAACAATAGGACAACCTACCTGTCCGCCACTCATGGCCAACATTTTGGAAGCTGTGTTTAATATCTGATCCAGCGGCAAAACGGCAAAATTCCAGGTCATATATTCAACAATAGGACGCAGGCCGTTTTGTGCAGCGCCTACCGCCACCCCGGTAAAGCCCAACTCCGAAATAGGAGTGTCTATCACCCTTTTAGGCCCAAATTCATCGAGCATACCCTGGCTTACTTTGTAAGCGCCATTGTATTCCGCCACTTCTTCGCCCATTAAAAATACGCGGTCGTCGCGACGCATTTCTTCGCTCATCGCTTCCCGAAGCGCTTCCCGAAATTGTATTACACGATTTGCCATGCTGTAAATTCTGATTTGAGGAGAGCAAAAATATTGGATATGGTGCAGATCACCAAAAAACAAGCCTTTATGAAAAATGACCGGCAGGCATAACTGAAGGGATAATATTGATTAGGGTTGCATGTGCAAAACAGGCGAATGCGCCCTGCTTCCGTCCATTTTTTGCTACCCGGTGTATGCGTCTTCAGTTTGGTAATCCGTATTGGCAAACCTGAACTTTATTGCATTTTTGCAATTAAGTTTGTTGATTATGAAATATGTTATTGCATTAGTCCTCTTATTTTCCTGCTCCACCACCTATTCCCAATCCTCCATTCATGGCAGAAAGCTGGTTAAAAATATTGAGTATTTAGCGTCGGATGGTCTGGAGGGACGGTTCCCGGGAACAACAGGAAATAGCCTTGCTGATGAATATATTAAGAAAGCCTTCAAAAAAAATGGCATAGACCCGCTATACGAAGGATACGATCAGCCATTTGAAGTAGTAGTAAAATTGAACGCTCCTGTTGCTAATAATTATATAAAAACGAACAACAACAGCGGTCTTGTTTTGAATAAGGAGTACGGCATCTTCCCATTTTCCGGATCCGCCAGTGTGGAAGCACCGCTTTTTTGGGGGAATTCCAACGACATGATATGGAATAATTCGGGGCAAATTAACCATCGCCTGGTGTTGTTATGGCGTAAAAACATAAGAGGGAAGACGTCGGATAGTTTATCGGACTATGGGTTAGCCAAAAAAGCCGCCGGCCTTGGCGCAGCAGGAGTAATATTGATAACACCTGATTCTGTTGACAATAAGGACTTACTCGTAAAGCTTCGTCCGGGAAAAGATGAAACACTATCCATTCCCGTTATACAATTAAAAAGGAGCGCCTGGGAGGAACTAAAGAGCCGTTTATCCATTGGTATTGCCAGGGATAAAGATTTCTTTTTGTCGACTGTTCCCTTATCGGTATCAGTAAAAGTTGAGCCGGAACTGGTAACCGCTAAGAACATTGTGGGTATTATAAGGGGGAATGACCCACAACTCAGCAAAGAATACATTATTTTAGGTGCACATTACGACCACCTGGGTTATGGCGGTTATGGTACGGGATCTTTGCAACCCGATACAATAGCTATACATAACGGAGCGGATGATAATGCTTCGGGAACTTCAGCCTTGCTCGAAATTGCTGCTGAACTGGCGCGTCATAAAAAAGAATTAAAGCGAAGCGTAATCGTGGTTGCATTTTCTGCCGAAGAAGAAGGCTTGCTCGGTTCCCGGTATTTTACAAACCACCTGCCTGTTCCTGACTCAGCGATCAGGGTAATGCTGAATATGGATATGGTAGGACGTTTAAACGCCGAAAACCAATTGTATATGGGCGGCGCAGGCACTTTCCCCGGCGGGGTGGAATTTATGAAAAGTCTGGGTGAAGGTTCGGGACTGAACTTAGTAGTACATGCCGGTGGGGTAGGAGGGTCCGACCATGTTTCATTTTATCACAGAGGTATTTCCTGCATCGGTTTGCACACCGGTGGCCATCCACAATACCATACACCTGCCGATGATGCTGATTTGATTAATGTTGAGGGAATAGAGAAAGTGGCCCGCTACATATATCGTGCAGTACATGGACTTTCGGTAAGAACCGGCAACTGGGGATTTGTTAAGCAGGATTAAGCTGCGTGTAAGAAGGATCAATGTTGTTCCATTACCGCTTTGATATCTTGTTCCGGCAATGCCTCTCCAAATATTTTTATGTTATTGATATAACCCTCAAATACCCTTTCCGAAGGAAACTCTTCGTTATTGCCGATGTTCCATATGGCATTTGCGGCAAGGCCTGATTGGCTGTTCAATGCTGTTGTGGTTTTCAGCACACCATCAATATATACTTTCAAAACGCTGCCATCACAGGTTCCCGCAATGTGATGCCATTGGTTTTTCCAGTTAACAGGAAGTGTTGCATTACACTCGCCCCTGGACCAGCCGCCTGCAAAAAATTTTATGCTCCTGTTCCTTGAAACCTGGATTACATGGTAATCTCCTTTCGATATCAAATCTACCGTTTTTCGGTCTCCTCCCGTTGTGTAAACCCATGCCATCATAGTAATATGTTCGCCCAAGCTATCCAGACTTAAAGAAGGCGCTACTTCAATAAAGCATTTATCTCCAATAAGAACAAGGGTGTCGGCCGGGGCACAATTCCCGGTTAAACTTGCCTGGTTATTAAACCCAGATATATCCTTAATCAAATTGCCCTGCCTATTTTTAAACGAAAGGTCGAGTATGGCAGAGAATTGGGGCTCATGATACATTTTGAATATAGCAGAAACCGTATCAATACTTATTCGCTGCAACCCCGCATCTTTTACGGGTATTTTTTTGCTGATCGTTTTTTCTTCTCCCGGCTGTAGAACAAGTGAGTCAGTTTGTAATAAGATGCTATTTACCTTCACGGGAATCGTAAACATGCCGGGAACACCACTAATGTTCCTTGCTGAATAGGTAATTTCCTGCAAAACGGTTTTATGAAGAAGGGGTTTTATAACAAGCTTGCTTATTTCGATAGATTTTGTTGGGTTTGGTGCAGTTATAACTTCCATACTAAAAGAGTTCTCACCATCAATATTTAATTCCGTATTGCCTAAAGGATATAAGCGGAACTGGATAGAATCCCTGACAGTTGCACCTGCTTCAACAAAACAATTTTTTTGTGCATGCATTTTTCCATTAGCGCAGAGGGTAATAACTTTTGTGCCACGCGCCCCGTGATTCCTTATGGTAAAATACATTTGAACGGGTTCGTTAGGGTTGGTTTTTTGCTTTGAAAGGGTGATTTCCGAAATACTAAAAGCAGGCTTTCCTTTCTGTATCATATTATTGGCCTCATTATTCTCAGCCACATTTGCTTTTGTACTCATCGTAAACATCAGTTCCCCGCCCGCTAACAAGGCATCGTGTGTTATTTGGGTACCTTCACACAATACGGCATTTAAACGTAGGTTTTCTACATATACGCCATCGCCTTCTCTGCGAATAACCAATCTTTTCCCTCCGGGAAGATTAATTCCTGCCGACCGGAAAATCGGCGAGCCAATGCTGTAATTGGGTTTGCCCGGGCAAAATGGGTAAAGGCCTAAAGCGCTCCATACATACCAACTCGACACAGCGCCAAGATCGTCATTGCCAGGCAATCCGCCCGGAGTTGGATGATAACGTTCCCGCATAATTTTACTTACCCATTTTTGTGTAAGCCAGGGGTGCGACGCTTCGTTAAAAAAATAGGGCAGGTGAAAAACCGTTTCATTATCAAAAACAATTTTTTCCTGTTCTAATGCATCGTCAAGGCGAGCTGAAAAATAGTCATCGCCTCCCAAAAGATTCACCAGGTCGCGCGGGTGCTGTGGAACGAAATAGGTGTATACCCACTTATCGCCTTCTTTATATCCCGCAGTACCCGGTTCCATTTTAACTTCATCGAGGTTCCTGGGTAAAAGAAATAATGTTTTACTGTTGAAAAGGTTGAAGTAATTATAACTTCTTTTCGAAAATATATTATAATCTTCTTCATGATGCATTACCTGTTTTGCATATTGTGCAAGCGTCCAATCATTATAAGCATATTCGGCTGTTCTTGTTACAGATTCCGGAAACGTAAAAGGGACATAATTTTTCTGATGATATACAGTCATGTCTTTTTGCCGAAATGGTCCGGTTGCGATATTACGCTTCATTGCAGCGTACGCCACTGCGCTATCTACGATAATTCCTTTCAGGTAGGAATCTGCAATAATGGACACAGCGTGGTTACCTGTCATGGACTCCGTAGGAAGATTGCCCGTTTGCAGATAAATATCGAGCATAGATAAAACCATGTCTTTCTGTTTGTCGGGAAATAAAAGCGTAATGAGTGGATGCAGCGAACGAAAAGAATCCCAGGGAGAAAATCCTCCATACTCATGCCTGCCGATTGTTTTATGCGTTTTACCATCGCGCCCCATGTAATTGCCATCTACATCAGATATAATCCATGGAATGAGGAGGGAATGGTATAGAGCAGTATAGAATATGGTTTTTTGGGTTATCGAAGTATCTTGTACATCAATAACAGAAAGTACCTTGTTCCACGAGTTCATGGCTTTTTTGTGCAATACTTCAAAGTTTGTATTCTTCAATTCAACATCGAAGTTTCGTTGCGCGCTGGCATAACCGAGCGCCGAAATGCTAAGCTTTAATTCAATTATAGTGGGCATGGATGCATTGGCCGGAAAACTGTAAAGGGTTCCTCCTTTTACTACTCTGGCAGATTTAGCGCTTTTACTGAACTCAAGTATTGCGGAAGATCGGTTGTTTTTTATTTTCCCGGTTGACAGAAGTATATTTTCCCCTTCAATAAACACATGTGGTATGATCAATGGCGGGAATGTAAGCCGAAAAATGCCCGACCGGGTAGATGCAGTAGCCTCCACCCTCGTTTGATCATCGTCAAACACTACGCTGTAATAACCCGGCGACGCCCTTTCATTTTTATGATTGAATTTCCTCTTGTACGTTTTGAATGTAAAACCACTGGTGTCGCCTACCGGCATTACGGCAAGCTGCCCGGCTGATCCGGTGGGAAATCCACTGCGATGGCCGGTACAGCTAAAAAAATAAATAGCACTGTCGCGATAGTAATAACCCCGTGGTTCCTGTACACTTGTTTCCGGCGAAAGTTGCACAAATCCGGAAGGGGCAACTGCACCGGGGTAGGTTCCGCCTTCGCTTCCCCACCTTGTATATACATCGCTCTTGTCTGTGCCTATAAACGGATCTACATAACTATTTTTCGACTGGGAATATATCAACTGCGTATTCAAAAAGGATAGTATCAATAACAGGTTTCTATTTAAAAGCATGGGCTGTTAACATTGAAAAAATAATAGAATCCACACTTATTGCTGACAAAGAAAGAAAAAGCACACTAATGTATCCCCAATGCCTCATCCACTGCCGTCTTAAATTGAATATACATTTCCTTACCCTGCTCACCATTCATGGGTTTTACCAGCAGTATAGCAGCATATTTATTTTTTTTGTCAATATATGGCCATGTTCCCTGCAAAGACGGGCTGCTTAATACCATCCCATTGCCTTCCGCATCTTCTTCCATCAGCCAGGCGCCCATACCATAATGAAGCCCTTCGCCCAATTTTGGAGTATACTTAACCGGTAGACTTGCAAATTGCGCCTTTTCCATTTCTTTGATGGACTGTTCGCTTAAAATGCGTTTCCCTTCAAACATTCCATTGTCAAGCAACATCACCAAAAAATTCATGTAGTCGTTGGCGGTAGATTGCGCGCCAACCGATGGATTGATGAACAAATTATCGTAGTTGAAAAATGTAGTAGCCCTCATTTTCAGGGGACGGGTTATTTTTTCCTGAACCACACGGTCAAATGTTTTTCTACTCACCACTTCCAGCATGCGCCCGGCGATATTCATGCCTACATTGCTGTAGAAAAACTCAGTTTGTGGGTTGGTGACGATTTCTCTTTTCACCGCAAAATTATCCACTTCTTCCTCCAATGATTCAAATTTTGATTTTGGTATTAACTTGCCGAGCCCGGTTTTTTCCGCTTCGAGGCCGGTAGTGTGTGTAAGGCAATGCCTCAAATTAATGTATCCCTTCATGTATTTCGCCAGTATAGGGATTAACTTTCCGGCTTTGGTGTCTAATGTCAATTTACCCTCATCTACCACCGCCATTGCCGCGGCCGCTGTAAGCCATTGACCACTGGCGCCAATACCAACCTGGATTTTGCTATTAAAATCTTCGCCCATCTCTTTTTTGTACACCAGCTTACCATCTTTCCAAACCTGGGCAACTACATCTCCACCCCAGGCTTTCTGGTTTTTTTGCAGCAAATCGTCCACACCCGAAAAATTGTATTGCCCCCATACCGGCTGTAACAATAGCAGAAAAGTTGCTAAGAAGCTGAAATACAGGCAGGTTGATGTAACTTTATATGACATTATTGCTGTGTTTTAAGTTTGGTTTATGTTTTGCGGCCTATTGATAAAGTTATTTGAAAACGAATAAAGGAAAACTTAAAATATGAATCTGAACAATTTTACCATCAAGGCGCAGGAGGCAATGGCAAAATCTCAACAACTGGCCTTCAACAATAATAATGCAAATATCGAAACAGAGCATTTACTCAAAGCTTTATTGAGCGATGATGATTCACCTATTGAATTTTTGCTCAAGAAGAATAACGTGAATGTGAATTTCGTAGAAAACAAATTAGACGAAAGCATCAACAAATTGCCTAAGGTGCAGACAGGCGAACCAGCACAGGTAATTAGTCGTGATGCCAATAATGTAGTACTGCGTGCCGGGGCCTTGCTAAAAACATTTAACGACGAATTTGTAAGTGTGGAGCATGTACTCCTGGCCATTTTGCAGGGTAACGATAACGCTGCCAAATTACTGAAGGATGCAGGATTAACCGAAAAAGGATTAACGGAAGCCATTAAAGAACTGCGTAAGGGATCAACGATTTCTTCGCAAACCCAGGAAACACAGTTTAATGTGCTGAACAAATACGCCAAAAATTTAATTGAACTGGCGAGGCAGGGTAAATTAGACCCGGTTATTGGAAGAGATGATGAAATAAGAAGAACCTTACACATCCTTTCGCGCCGAAATAAGAATAATCCAATGTTGGTGGGCGAACCCGGTGTGGGTAAAACCGCTATTGCTGAAGGGCTTGCGATCCGTATCGTAAATGGCGACGTACCGGAAAACCTGAAAAGCAAAACCATTTATGCGTTGGATATGGGTCAACTGATTGCAGGCGCTAAATATAAAGGTGAATTTGAAGAACGGCTGAAAGGTGTTATCAATGAGGTATCTAAGAGTGACGGATCAATCATTTTATTTATAGACGAAATACATACGCTGATTGGCGCCGGTGGTGGCGAAGGCGCAATGGATGCCGCCAATATACTGAAACCAGCGCTGGCACGCGGTGAATTGAGAGCAATCGGCGCTACCACCCTGAATGAGTATCAAAAATATTTTGAGAAAGATAAGGCGCTGGAAAGAAGATTTCAGAAGGTAATGATCGACGAGCCCAGCGTTGAAGATGCGGTTTCCATTTTACGGGGTATTAAAGACCGTTATGAAACCCATCATCATGTGCGTATTAAGGATGAAGCTATCATTGCTGCGGTTGAATTGTCTCATCGATATATTTCAGATCGGTTCTTGCCCGACAAGGCCATTGACCTTATTGATGAAAGCGCCGCAAAGTTGCGGCTGGAAATGAATTCCATGCCCGAAGAGCTCGACCAGTTAGAAAGACTGATCCGTCAATTGGAAATTGAACGGGAAGCCATTAAACGGGAGAATGATGAAGACAAGCTGAAAGAACTGGCAAAAGAAATCTCTATTCACAGCGTGGAACGCGATACGCTTAAAGCCAAATGGCAGCAGGAAAAAGAATTGGTGGAAAAAATCCAGTCTGCAAAATCGGCCATTGAAGCATTTAAACTGGAAGCCGAGCAAGCCGAACGAAATGGTGAATATGGGCGGGTAGCTGAAATACGGTATGGGAAAATAAAAGATGAAGAAAAAAATATTGAGGACCTGACCGGTGAATTGAATGAACTGGCGCCCGAAAAAAGGTTACTGAAAGAGGAAGTGGATGCAGAAGATATTGCGGAGTCTGTTGCGAAAGCTACCGGCATTCCCGTGAGCAAGATGTTGCAAACCGAAAGGGAAAAACTGCTGAATCTCGAAGACGAATTACATAAGCGCGTGGTAGGGCAGGAAGAAGCGATTACCGCAGTTGCGGATTCTATCCGCCGTAGCCGTGCCGGGTTAAGCGATCCTAAAAGACCCATTGGCTCCTTTATATTTTTAGGAACTACGGGTGTGGGTAAAACAGAACTGGCAAAAGCATTGGCAGGTTACCTGTTCGACGATGAAAACATGATGACCCGTATAGACATGAGCGAATACCAGGAAAAACATACGGTGAGCCGCCTGGTGGGCGCCCCTCCCGGATATGTGGGTTATGATGAGAGCGGACAATTAACGGAAGCCGTAAGGCGTAAACCTTACAGCGTGGTATTGCTCGATGAAATAGAAAAAGCCCATCCCGATGTATTTAATATTTTACTGCAGGTGCTCGATGATGGCCGGTTAACCGATAACAAAGGCAGGGTGGTAAATTTTAAAAATACCATCGTAATCATGACCAGCAATATCGGCAGCCAGGTGATACAGGATAATTTTGAAAATGTAACGGAAGAGAACAAGGAAGAGGTAGTGGAAAATACGAAACGGGAAGTAATCAATGTGTTGCGGCAAA
The DNA here is from genome assembly GCA_964391065.1 of uncultured Terrimonas sp. Taxonomy (GTDB): domain Bacteria; phylum Bacteroidota; class Bacteroidia; order Chitinophagales; family Chitinophagaceae; genus Agriterribacter. Next base: position 22,551 of record CAYMKT010000055.1, read on the forward strand.
C
>CAYMKT010000056.1:0-22412 GCA_964391065.1 uncultured Terrimonas sp.
ATAACGCATTATGCATATGTCGATACAAAACAAAGAAGAAAAGAAAAACAGCAGGGCCCGTGCAATTACTTACGTAGTAAGCGCAGCCGCCATTTTTAGCTGCACGCTTTTTTATGCAGGAACCAGTCCCAAAGAGGCCGCTCAAAGGCCCAATATCATCTACATTATGGCAGATGATATGGGCTATTCGGATATTGGCTGTTATGGCGGTGAAGTGCAAACGCCGCATATTGACCAACTGGCGGCCAATGGCATTAAGCTGCGCAACTTTTATAACAATGCACGCTGCTGCCCCACAAGAGCCTCCCTGCTCACCGGGCAATACCCACATACCGTGGGCATGGGACTTATGGTAACCAAAGCTAACGCCAGTGTTGCACCGGGCCATTACCAGGGGTATCTCAATAACAGTTTTCCCACCATTGCCGAAACATTACAACAAGCAGGTTACCGCACCTATATGTCGGGCAAATGGCATGTTGGTGAAAAAGAAGATTACTGGCCCCTGAAAAGAGGTTTTCAACGCTATTTTGGATTGATTTCCGGCGCATCAAGTTATTATGAAATCATTCCGCAGGAAAAAGACGTTCGGCGCGTGGTAATGGACGATACGGATTTTCCTATCCCCGATACGGGATTTTATATGACCGACGCCTTTACGGATCATGCTGTTCAATTCGTAAATGAGCATAAGCAGCAGCATAGCAACGATCCGTTCTTTTTATACCTGGCGTATACCGCGCCTCACTTCCCCCTTCATGCGTACGAAGCCGAAATCGCGAAGTATGAAAAGCTATACGCGGAAGGCTGGGATACGGTGCGGGCCAAACGATATGAGCGGATGCAAGAATCACAACTGGTTAATGAGCGCTACCTCTTAACCGCCAGGCCAAACACAATTACCGAATGGGCCAACGTTACGGACAAGAAAACATGGGTGCGCAAAATGGCGGTATATGCGGCCATGATCGACAGGATGGATCAGAATATCGGCAGGTTGATAAGCACCCTTAAAAAAAACGGGCAATACGAAAACACGCTGATCCTGTTCATATCTGATAACGGTGGCAGCAGTGAAAATGTGGATCGGCGCAACTTTAATGATCCTTCAAAAAAAATTGGCGAAAAAGGCTCTTATGTGAGCTACGATATGCCCTGGGCTAATGTATCCAACACCCCATTCAGAAAATATAAAAAATTTTTGCATGAAGGCGGAATAATATCTCCTTGTATCATACAATGGCCGGCTCAGATCAAACCCCGCGAAGGATACATTGATGAACCCGCCTATATCACCGACCTGCTGCCTACAGGACTGGAGTTGGCTGGCATAGTGCCGAAAAATCTTCCGGGCAAAAGTCTATCGTGGTGCTGGACAGGAGTAAAACCCGCGCCAAGAACCTACTACTGGGAACATGCAGGCAACCGTGCTATCCGCAAAGGAAACTGGAAGCTGGTGCGCGATCTCGAAGATGCGGATTGGGAATTGTACGACCTCTCTAAAGACCCCGTCGAAATCAACGATCTTGCGGCTGCCAACCCCGAACGTGTGCAGGAAATGATTAAGGAATACCAGGCCTGGGCAATTAAGAACGGCGTAAAAGAGGTAAAGCCGCAAAACAATGAAGTCAATTAAAAATAAAATAACATTCAATGAAAAATAATTGCATAGCGCTTTTGCTGATCATTTGTTTACCCGGTGCATATGTACAGGCCATTGATAAAAAGATTACCGACTACGGCGCCGTAGCCGACGGAAGAACGGTTAATACAAAGTTTATCCAAAAAGCTATTGATGATGTGGCAGCATCAGGTGGAGGAAGAGTGATAGTGCCTGCCGGAATTTTTATGACGGGAAGCATTTTCTTAAAATCGGGAGTAGACTTGCATGTAAGCCTGGGCGCCAGCTTACAGGGTTCACACTCAACCGATGATTACCAAAAAATATCAGGGCGTGCGGCGCTGATCCTTGCCAATGCGCAAAATCATGTATCCATTTCGGGTGAAGGTATTATTGATGGCCAGGGACAGGAATTAATGCTGGACATTTTCAAAAAACTAAGAAGTGGAGTACTGAAAGAAGACTCCGTATGGCTGATTAAGCGGCCAACTGAATCGGCAAGAGCCATGATCCTTTATTTTATGGGATGCACGGATGTTTCCGTTACAGGCGTAACGTTAAAAAACGCTTCAAGCTGGGTGCAGGATTACGTGGAATGCGACCGGGTACTGATCACTAAAATAACGGTGCAGAGTACCACCTACTGGAACAATGACGGGCTTGATATTACAGATTCAAAAAATGTGAGGGTAACCCATTGCTTTATTAATGCTGCGGATGATGCGCTTTGCCTGAAATCATCGAACCCGAAAAGCACCTGCGAAAATATTTTTGTAGACAGTTGCACGCTCCGGTCGAGCGCGAGCGGCCTGAAATTCGGAACGTCGAGTGCCGGCGGCTTCAGGAATATTAAAATCCGAAACCTCGATATTTACGACACCTACCGCTCCGCCATCGCACTGGAATCGGTAGATGGCGGTGTTATGGAAAACATCGACATTCAATATGTAAACGCGAAAAATACCGGCAATGCCATTTTCATCCGCCGGGGTCATCGTAATACAGCCGGGGCTGTAGGCTCGGTCAAAGGTATTTATATTGCCCATGTAAAAGTGGAAACGCCTTTGTTGAAACCCGACCAGGGCTATCCGCTTGAGGGACCGCCGGACCACCTTCGTCCCGGCGTCGATAAAATGCCGCGCCGCCCATCCAGTTATCATATTTTTGGTCATCCATTTTTACCCTATAACCTGGTGCCATCATCTATTGTAGGTATACCCGGTTACCCGGTGCAGGATGTTACACTTGAAGATATTGAAATCAGCTACGGCGGAAAAGCAGATAAAGCGATCGCTTATATTCCACTGGATTCCATTACCTCAGTTCCTGAAAATGAAGCAAACTACCCTGAATTTTCGATGTTTGGAGAATTGCCTGCATGGGGATTTTATATCCGGCACGCCGAAGGAATTACGTTCAAAAATATTACCCTGCGCTATGTGGAAGATGATTTTCGCCCGGCGATGGTGACCGATGATGTGAAAAATATAAACCTGGTAAACGTTAATATTCCTACCGCCAAAGAAATGCCGGTAATACTCATGAACAAAACAGTTGGAGTTGAATTAAAAGACCTGAAGATGCCGGTCAGCGAAGCAAAAGGAATACGGAAAACGAATTATTGACAACCGCGGAACGATTTAAATCAAGCACCTTTTGTTTTAGGTTAAAATGCTATGCACTACTTGTTCTTTCACCTATCTGCTGGCGCCACATGGCATAATAAAGGCCTTTGGCTTCCAGCAATTCAGCATGAGAACCACTTTCAACAATTTTGCCCTTTTCCAACACATAAATCACATCTACATGCATAATAGTGGAAAGGCGATGCGCTATTTGTATAATAATTTGTTTACGCTGCGATGATATGGATTGAATCGTTTCTGCAATTTCTTCCTCGGTGATTGAATCAAGTGCAGAAGTTGCTTCATCAAAGATCAGTAACCGGGGATTACGAAGCAGCGCCCGCGCTACGGAGAGCCTTTGTTTTTCGCCTCCCGACAAACGCATCCCGGATTCTCCCAAAACCGTGTCCAACCCTTTGCCTGATCGCGTGACAATGTGAATGGCCGATGCTTTTTCCAAAGCATCCATCATTTCCATTTCAGTCGCGTCTGCCCTGGCAAATAATAAATTCTGGCGTATTGTACCTGCAAACAATTGCGTGTCCTGGGTAACGAAACCAATCTGGCGTCTTACCCTATTGTACCGGATCTCTTTTACAGAAATATTATCAAAATAAATGTTGCCGCTTTCGGGGATATATAAGCCAACTAATAATTTGATCAGGGTCGATTTTCCTGAACCTGAAGGCCCCACAAAGGCAATGGTATCGCCGGTTTTTGCTTCAAACGAAATTCCATCAATTGCATTTTGTGATGCACTGTGGTGGCGAAAAACAACATCACGGAAACGAATAGATTCCAGTTCTCCGATTTCAGCCGGGTCTTCCGGTCTTTGTTCAACCGGCTTTTTCATCAGCTCATCAAAGTTGATCAGCGCTACTTCTGCTTCCCGGTAAAAAAGAATGGTATTTCCCAAATCCTGTAAGGGACCAAATATGGTATTGATAATGACCTGCATGGAAATCAGTTGCCCGGCCGATAGAACCTTTCTGAAAATCAGCCATAGCAAAATGAAAAGGATTGACTGTTTTAGAATACTCAACGTGGACCCCTGAAAAAAAGAAAGCAGGCGTACTTTTTTGGTTTTGATCATTTCCAGGTCATATATCTTTTGAGTGTATTCACGCAATCGCCTGATTTCCGGGTAAGTTAAACCCAGGCTCTTCACCAGTTCAATATTTCGCAGCGATTCGGTAATTGTTCCGGCCAGCTTCGCCGTTTCACGATTGATGGTTCGTTGAGTAGCTTTGATCTTACGGCTTAACAAACCGGTAAGTCCTCCAAGGATCAATACCCCGATAACAAACACCGGTATCAAAGCCCAGTGTGTGGTAATAGCATACCATATCAGAAAACCGATACCCACCGCTGAAGAAAAAATAATGTTAACAAACGCATTCAAAAAACGTTCGATATCGGTTCTTACTTTTTGCAGGTTAGAAACGGTTTCACCGCTACGCTGCATTTCATATTCCTGGTATGACAGCCGCAGCGTTTGGCGAAGTCCGTCATTGAATAATTGCATACCAAATTTTTGCACAACCAATCTCAGCACATATTCCTGGGACGATTTTGCAAGGCGGGCCAAAATTGCAACGCAAACAGCTATAGTTAACCAAAACAGCACTCCATTTATTAATTCATTTTCACTTTTACCACCCGGATTCAGCACATAATTATCAATGATCTTCCCCAGTATTACCGGGTCTAATAAAGTCAGCATTTGGGCTACTGCTGCCAATGTTAGTGAGAACAACACTAACCATCGGTAAGGTTTCAGATATGTCCAAAATATTTTCATATCGCCGTTGCTTTTGTAATAATAGCTCATTAATCGCTAAAATCATTCCGCGATACCGTTTTGGCGGCGCATAAAATAAATGATACCTGTAAAAAACCTATTTCGTTACCGTTTTTGTAGTTTGGTTTATTAAAACAAGCGCTGAATTGGAGTATTTGGATTGCACAGGAGTGAATGGGCGCCTTAGTCACGCACAAAGGACCAACAGAAAGTTAAAGATTTTCTAAACGGTTACCATTTAAATTGCAGGGTAAAATACCAATTGCGGATATCGGCAGGCATTATGCCAGGTCCCGGGTAACCATCCGCCCTCCTCGTAAAGTATTTTGTATTGGACAGGTTATTGATCCCGGTGTATGCCGTAAACATCCTCCAGTTATAACTTACGCTAAGATCCATTACATTAAATGCAGGTATGGCGCCATCTACGGCTGTAGGTGTTTCCTCGGCGTTGGTAGCATCAGAATATTGCTTTGCCTGGTACGAGAACTGGTAGCTTATATTAAAGCGGGGATTGCCAAAAGACGCACCCGTTCTGAACAAAACAGGGGGTACGTTTTCTACTAATTTATTATCGATGGCCGTATTGATGGATTTAACATAACGGGCATCTATCAACGAAAAATTGGTATATACATTCAGCTTATACTTCGACTTTTCCTGTGAAATAGCTTTTAATACATCTCCTTCCAGCAATACTTCCAGCCCGATATTCCTGCTGTCTGAAATATTGGTTCTTAACCGGTAGGTCATAAAACTGGTATCCCGCACAAAGATGGACCCGATCCTGTCTTTATAGCTCAGGTAAAAGGCACTCACATCAACATAAAGCCAATTCCTGTATGTTCCCCTGAATCCCATATCAATATTGTATCCTCTTTCATCCTTGAGCCCCGGATCAACAACGGCGTTTGCGTTCACAACACGCATATCATTAAAGTTGATGGAGCGGTAATTTTGGGAGATGTTGGCATATAATTCCATGCCACGATTAAATTTCCACGAGGTTCCTATACCAAGCAGCACAAAAGACCGGGGATTGGATGACTCTTCGTCTATTTTTTCATCGGGTATAAAGATGTTTTGTTTATAATAATAGCCCTTAGCTTTTGTATCAATAAACTCATAACGTAATCCAGGCGTTATGCTCCAATGCCTGTTAAGCTGAAAAATATTCTCGGCAAAAGCGGCTACATTGGTTCCCGGAAAACGGTAGGATGATTTGTTAGGCTCCCCCCCTTCGAATGAAAAGGACGGACCGCTGCCATCATCACCATCTCCCTGTTTTCGGTCGGTAAGTCCTTTGTATACGCGGGTACCCACTAAAAAAGTACTCCTTGTATCTCCAAGCAACATATAGCGCTGAATAAATCTCAGCTCAGATCCAAAGTTATTGTAGCGGTCTGCCATATAATCTCTGTTGCCTCCATAGTCAGGACGGTTGATATAGGTAAGCACACCCAACGCTTCACGCTCGCCCTGCAAAGTATAGTTACGCCACTCCAGCCTGCTGTGCTCGCTTAGTGCATAATCTATATTCAGACTCACCAGGTTCCAGTCTACCTGAAACCAGTTCCGGTCTCTTACTGATACATGTGCATCTTCTTCAAACTGGGCATCGGTAAGCCCTCCCGGTTGTTGGGCCAGGTATGTCATCAATGTGTATTCGCCGGTTATTTTTAATGCCGGTGAGAGTTGATAAGCAAGATGTATATACGCGTTATGCTGATCGTAATGACTGTTCTCGCGCCAGCTATCCCCGGTTTTATATTGATAAAATGTATAATAATTTAACTTATTATTTGCGATGGTGCCACCGATACTATTGAAGGAGTTGAATAATCCCCAGCTACCCGTTGTTTGACGCGTAGTGAATTCAAAAGGTTTATTTTTTGGACCTTCCTTCATTACAAAATTGATTAGTCCGCCAAATTGCGGCCCATACTGCAAACTGGCCGCGCCCCTTACAATTTCAATTCTGTCGAGCGCCTCAGCAGAAGGTGTATAATAACTTTCAGGATAGCCTAATGCATCTGCACTGATATCATAACCATTCTGCCTGATATTAAAATTCGAGGAACGGTTAGGACTCAATCCCCTGCCGCCAATACCCAACTGCAAACCGCCGCGATCGTATTCCCAGATATTCAGACCGGGTATTCTTGCATAAATCTGCCGGGTATTGTTCACCGCAAGATTAGCGTTGAGATTTTTCATGTTGATCAACTCTGTTTTTTTACCCGCATAGATGGCCATTCCCGTTATATCCTTCAACCGGCCCGACACAACAGCATTTTGTCCCGTATGTATGACTACGGTTTCGAGGGTATCCGGGCCACCGAAAACAAGATTAACATCCAAAACAACACTTTTGTCTCCTATTACCACACCGCCCTCGTATGTTTTAAACCCAACAGAGGAAACAGTTATTGTATACTTTCCCGCAGGTATAGCCGAAAACCGGAAGTACCCGTTGTCATTACTCAACCTGGTTGTTCCCGGCGTTAATACCACGGTTGCATTCACTAAGGGTTCATCGCCGTAACGCACTGTACCACTCACGCTGTAGCCCTGGGCAAGCAGGAGACTATGCATTAAAAAAAAAGCTCCGCACAATGTAAATATCCTCTTCATTTCAATTGCCTTTTTTGTAGGGAAGCACCCATGAATAATGCTGCCAACCCTGCCGTTGAGCGGCAAGGTCAACGGTTGAATCAACAAATAAGGTTGATCGTCGTCCATTGAGCGTTACATAGATCTCGCCATACACTTTTGGATTAGAAACCCCTCTCTTGGAGTATTCTTTGGCGAGGTGATGTGCATAGGTTAGTATCATATCCGGCTGAGTGCTCATCATTTTTTCCTGCAGGGGGGTTAAAAACTCAGCATTGTTAACCTCATATCTCGATTGACCCGTTTCATCTTTAATGGTAAAATAACCGGTACCTGCTTTTTCCATCAGCATTACCCGCCAGGAAAAGCGATAACCTTCCTCGTTCCAGAAAAGATGCCCCGGATAAAGTACAAACCTGAGAGGAATAAGTACCTGAGCGACTACGTACACCAATATGCCGGCGCGTATAATGCTGAATTGTGTAAACTTATATACAGGTTCTTTTGTAAACCGTTGCTTGTTCCAGGGGAGAAAAGACAATAATTTTTCATGAAAGCTACCTGAAAAGAAAATGAGATTGCTTGTCATCATTACATAAGGGAACATGCCAATGGTGGGAAAGAAGATAGCAGTAGCCGTATGAAAGATCAAAACAACAGCATAAGCAAAAGGCCTGGTTTTTTTATTTACCAAAAAAAATACGATGAATAAATCATAAATAGCCCCGAACCATGCAAACAGGTATGCCACCCATTCCTCATACATAAACCTCCCAACCAAAGGCAGGTAGCTCTTGGCCGGAAGCCATGTCTGCATAGGTTCGGCCTTCAGCAACCAATCTTCATTCACTTTGGCCAGTCCGGCAAAAATGTATACAACGGCCATCTGAAAGCGAATGATATTAATGGTCCATGCCGGCACTTGTGTACGCCGCATTTGGGGCTTTAGCCATACATCCACCGCATAATCCCTGTTGGCTGGAAGCCATATCATTAAGAAAGCGACAAGACTGATAAAATAGTAATGATTGAGATAGGTGGTGACGTCGATGAGCTCGATATAAGTAAATCCGGTAAAAAAAATAACAATCGCTACCCGGTAGCAATATCCCAGGGCCACCATCAACGCAGCAAACGCGGTTACCAGGAACAGTATATGCATGCCGGTGTTTCCAGGCGGCTGTACCCAATCAAAACCCATATAGGTAAAATGGAATTTCGGCTGTACATACACGGTAGTGATCCAGCCCCGCCACCAGAAACGAAGAAGACTGAAAAACATCAGTAAACCAAATACGATCCGGAAAGTAACCAGCGGGGCAATTGAAACAGGTTGTTGTATCAGCTTTCTAATCACCATCGTTATCCATATACGTTATCTGCACTCCTGTAGCGCTTGCTACATCTGTTTTTATAAGGGTAAGTAATTTTTGAACCTGCTTATAGGCTTCTTCTACAAGCGCTGCATTGCCGGTAAACGCAGCAGACATAGGGTCTGGAATATTTTTCAATGCGGTTAAAGCAATTTCAAACTGGTTTAATACATCCGTATTCAACTGGTCTTTTTTAATGTAAACCAGGTAATCAGCAATGCCGTCACCCGGCCCGCCAGTGTAGTAGTTCTTCAGACTGGTAAGATTTGCTACTGCCAATTCAGCAGAAATACCCGAATAATATCCTTCACATTTATCTGCAAATACAATTCCGTTTGACTGTTTACCAAAAGGCCATCCTATACGGGGTCCCTTCATCGCATCCATTTCATATGCAAACTGGTTTACCAGAAATCCAATCGAACTCCCCACATCTGTTTTAAGTGAATTGATAAAAGTAGTACGATAGCTGCTGTTCCATTGTGATAATGTGTTATTGACCAGTAATTTCATTCGCGCAATAAGATCAGCTACATATTTTTTCCGGTTGGAACTATTTGTCTCCGTATATTTTGAAACCGCTCCATCTGAGAACAAAAGATACTCAAGAGCAGGAAAACCTTGTATACTGTCGGAAGCCAGCGGTATAGTGAAATCATATATGCCCGATTGTATTGCCCCTTCAATTTTAGCCGGTACGGTTGGAAACGTATTGATAAAACTGTTTAAAAGCAATGCCGCTGCAGGTCCGAAGAAAGGTGCAGAAACAGATTCATAGCTGAGATAAGCGCTTTTAAATGGAGATTTTATCGCATCATTGGTGGTAGTTGATGGCGCATCAAGGAAAGCATTGACAGCAGATTCCAGCGTAATGATTTTTGCATTCAGATCGGTGTAAGCCGGAATGATGATCTTGTCGGCATAGTTGACCAGCATATTCTTCTTAAAATCGTCAGCGCCGGGTGGGTTCGGGTTATCATCGCCGTCGTTTCCACCTTTACTGCAGGCAACAAACAGTACTGATCCTGTAAGCACAACCAGGACACCTGCAATCCAGTTCCATTTAATCATATTCGCATTTATTTAGTTATTTATACTTGCCTTATTATAGCCCAAAAGCTTTTGATGCATACGCATCAAAAGCTTCCAGTTGCTCATTTATTAATTGTATATTTTAAGGCTGCAATTGTCCATAAGCCGAAGTTAGTATAGCCTGCGCTTCTTTCAACTTGGTATTACTTGCATCTTCTGCCAGTTCATAAAAATCCGTTTCGATAATATCTTTAAGTTTCTGATGGTTTGCCGCGGTAAGAGGGCTTGAAGATGCGCGGTATTGTAATGCTTGTATAAATCCATAACCTTCTGAAAGTCCGTGAAACTTAGCAGAAAATTCGGCCTGCGTCTGCGGTGCAGTGATATAGTTATAAGCTGCGGCAGCTAATGCTTTTTCAACATATTCTTTAATAGTAGCGATGGCTTCGTCTCTAACAACATAATCTTTTGCACCAATTGCCGCACGACCCTTAATAAATGCATCGTATACTTTTTGTCCGGCTTTTATATACATTCCTCTTTCACGAAAATATCCGCCAATGGCAAGAGGTCTGTTAGGATTTGTACCGGCAAAGGCGTATATCGTATCGGCAGTTCTGTTTACATAATCAGCTTTAGGAATACCAACATAACCAAATGCCATATCCCACTCATGCTCCATGGCCGTTCCTGTAGCGCCAACTGGAGTGCTGTTGTCTGCTGTAGTTGATTTATCGAGGTGCTCAAATATTTTTTTCATTGCAAATGACCCCATCATTCCTTTTGCAACAGCCTGGTTAAATTCAAGTCCGGAATGATTAAACAACCGGCTGCCTATTTTTCCCGCAACTCCCTTAGAAGCTGTTGCATCAACATATTTGCTCACAGCAACTATCGAATCCACAAAACCTTTAATAATTGCAGGCTCTGTTGTTTTTTCAGAAAGTTTCACGGAGGTTGCCGAATTTAACTGGTCCGGAGAGAACAAAAGGTTTGAAGCTATTTCCGCGGTGAAAGCGGCGTTGGTATTATTCCATAAATTATTGGCAGTATCCTGACTTAACTCACGCGATGTTGATTTGCCAAGGTAGGCTGTAAAACCGGCCCACATAGCTACACTTTGAGATGCTTCTGTAAAATCAGCATTGCTGAAATTATAGGTATCCGGTACCGTGTAGGGCGGTATCTTGGGAGCATCATCAGATTTCTTACAGGAGAACATAACTGCACATATTCCAACGGCAGTATATATATTAAAGAGATTTAATTTCATATTTTTACGATTAATATTTGAGAGGCAAAAATACCCGCTTCTATGGCCACGAACCTTACGATATGCGGAAAAAGCTAACGAAAAAGGGAAATATTTTTACTTAGCTACCGCGTATTCATTGACGCAACTATCTGTAAAACATACTACAGATTATGCTTTTAAAGAAATCAGCTAAACCCATTTGAGCGCTTTTTTCCTTAACTTGAATAACGAACGGCCGTCCTGGAACTCATAACCGGCAGAAGCAAGGATTACTGGCTTTTTGAAAGCTCAATTACGAAAAGAAAGTACATGAGTACTAACGTGTTGATCCGGGCGCGTAATGGGCCCTGGTCGCAGTAATTCAGTTGGCACCCAAAAATCAACTCATGTTTTAAAGGGTGTGATCAACGATGCTTCCGAACATAAAATCATCGCCATGACAACACAGCATACCTCCATCGGCAGAAGAGCTTTTCTAAAGTCGTCGGCGCTGGCCGGTGGTGGCTTGATGATCAGTTTTACCTGGTTGGGTTCCTTCGCCTGCGTGAAAAAACCGAATATTCCGGGAGCGTTGACCGAATTGAATGGCTTTTTGAAGATCGCGGAAAATGGTATGGTTACGATCATGAGTCCAAATCCGGAAGGCGGCCAAAATATAAAAACGGCCATGCCGATGATTGTGGCCGAAGAACTCGATGTAGACTGGAAGCAGGTAGTTGTGGAACAAGCGCCGTTAAACACCAAACTGTACACGCGCCAGTTCATTGGTGGCAGCCAGGCCATCCGCACCAGTTGGAAAACACTCAGAACGGCGGGAGCAACCGCCAGGCAAATGCTTCTCGAAGCTGCTGCACAAGCATGGGGGGTGCCGGTGGAAGAAATCACAACAGAAACAGGTATACTTCATCACAAAAAGAGCGGTAAATCGGCCGGCTACGGCGTCATGGCTTCGGCCGCTGCAAAAATCACGGTACCCACTGAAGTAAAACTGAAGGAGAAAAAGGATTTTAAGATTATTGGCACTTCCCGAAAAAATGTAGATGTTCCAAAAATTGTGAGCGGAAAGCCGCTATACGGCATAGATATTCAACGCGGGGGTATGCTTATCGCCATGATTGTTCATCCACCTGCTTTTGGCATGAAACTGAAATTGGTTGATGATGCTGAAGCAAGGGCAATGCCCGGCATAACAGATATTTTTACGGTGAAGATTTTTAACGATGATTATGAACGGCAATTTTTTGATACCTGTACATTCAACGAAGTAGTGGCGGTAGTAGGCAAAACTACCTGGCAGGTGATGAACGCAAAGAAGGCATTAAAAATTGAATGGGAGCCATTTTCGGATCAAACGATACCAAGAGGAGGTTTTGGTGGCCCCGTGCAAAAAGTGACCATTCCGGCGGGTTTGGAAAGTACTACCGGCCACGAGGCAAGAATGGCTGAAATGATGGCCAAACCGGGGAAGATTGTACGTAAAGACGGCGATCCGGAAACCGCTTTTAACAATGCTGCACGCATCATCGAACGCAACTATACCGGGCCCTTTCTTGCACACAACTGCATGGAACCGCTGAACTTTTTTGCGCACGTTACACCGGAGAAAGTTGAATTGGCCGGCCCCCTACAGAAAGCAGAGTTGACAGAAAAGGCGCTGGCGGCCCGGCTGGGAATACCTGTAGAAAAAATTGATATTCAAATTATGCGCCTGGGTGGTGGGTTCGGGCGAAAATCTTATGCCCATTACCTGCTTGAAGCAGCGCTTATTTCCCAAAAAGTAAATGCGCCGGTAAAACTCCTTTATATGCGGGAAGACGATATGACATCCGGCATATACCGCCCCATGTACAGTGTAACGTACCGGGCAGCCCTGGATGCGAACAATAACCTGGTTGGCTTTCATGTAAAAGCCGGTGGTATTCCTGAAAATCCATTGGAGGCAAACCGCTTTCCTGCAGGCGCGGTAGACCACTACCTTGCCGAAAGCTGGACGATAAATTCTAACATCACCCAGGGATCTTTTCGTGCACCAAGATCCAATTTCATTGCGGCCGCCGAGCAGTGTTTCCTGGATGAACTGGCGGAGGCCGCCGGCAAAGACCCTATTGAATTCCGTCTTGATCTATTGGATAGGGCCGCAAAAAATCCGGTAGGTAAACAGAATGACTATGATGCCAGTCGATACACAGGTGTATTAAAACTTGTACGTGAGAAATCTGGCTGGGGTAAAGTGCAACAGAATACCCATCGCGGCGTTTCGGCCTATTTCTGTCACAATACCTATGTTGCCGAAGTACTCGACGTGAAGATTGACGACGGCAAGCTCCTCATACCCAGGGTGTGCTGCGCCGTTGACTGTGGCATTGTGGTGAACCCCGATGCCGCCACCAACCTGTCAGAAGGCGCCATTGTTGACGGCATCGGCAATGCATTGTTTGGGGCTATGACATTTAAAAACGGGGTACCGGAAAAAAACAATTTCCATACTTATCGCATGATTCGTTATCATGAAGCGCCTAAAGCCATTGATGTGCATTTTGTGCAGAATGATTTTGATCCCACGGGAATGGGTGAGCCGGCATTTCCACCCGTTTTTGCAGCATTGGCCAATGCATTGTACAAGGCTACCGGCAAACGCTTCTATCACCAGCCCTTTATTTCCGGACTGAACCTTAAAAAAGGGAGTTGACTGGCAAAAAGGATACAATCACTTATTGCGTAAAACAGGCACAAATTTAGGCGTAACTTAGGCTGGCGATTACCACAAATACAGAAAACCATTTTTCATTTACATATGTTTCAGCTATGATCACATTAAATGTCAATCAAAAAAATTACCAGGTAGATGCCGACCCTGATATGCCGTTGTTGTGGGCGATAAGGGACATTATTGGTCTTACCGGAACCAAGTATGGCTGTGGTATTGCGCAATGCGGCGCCTGTGTTGTTCACCTGGATGGCGAAGCGGTTCGCTCCTGTGTTACAAGGGTAAAGCGTGCCGAAGGAAAAAAAGTGGTAACCATAGAAGGCCTGTCAAAGAACAATGATCATCCCTTACAGGTGGCCTGGCAGGAAATTGACGTACCGCAATGCGGCTATTGTCATTCGGGCCAGCTCATGTCGGCGGCTGTTTTGTTGAAGGAAAATCCCAATCCTACCGACAAGGATATTGACGATGCCATGGCTGGAAATATTTGCCGCTGCGGTACTTACCTCCGTATCCGTAAAGCCATTCATTTGGCAGCAGAACTGCAACGTAGCGGCAGTGCCAAAAAGTAATACAAACTCCAACAGGGTTTAAACTCATTAGCATGAAACAGCAGTCAGCAAATAAAGCAGCTCATTATTTTCCCCTGAAAGCCACTATTGCTATAGCAATTATGCTTTCTGTAATTGTAGTAAGCAGTTCGGCTTTTAAAAACGAAAATAATTTCACACATCATCATAGTCCCACAGTTGTTAATACAGATAGTGTTGAGTCTGTACAGGCCTTTATGCAGGTATATAAAGTGTTGATGAGCCCGAGATGCATGAATTGCCATCCCGCGGGCGACCAGCCCTTGCAGGGCGATGACAGTCATACGCATATTATGAATGTTCAACGCGGGGAAGATGGAACAGGCATATATGCGCTGAAATGTGCCAATTGCCATCAACCAGCAAATGTGGCTGGTGCACATACCCCGCCGGGAAATCCCAAATGGCAACTACCTCCGGCCGATATGAAGATGGTTTTTGAAGGAAAAACAGCGCACGAGCTGGCAGTGCAGATCATGGACTACAAACAGAACGGAAATAAGAATAAAGAGCAATTATTGGAACATGCACGCGATACGTTGGTAAAAGCCGGCTGGAACATGGGTGAGGGACGGATGCCGCCGCCACTGAGTTATGATGCTTTTGTTACAGCATGGCATACATGGATTGAAAAAGGAGGTTATGCTCCCGGGAAATGAAAACTCAGAAAGATTGTTAGCGGTTTGATAAGCACTGAAAAGATTTTGAAACGAAGTATCTGCATACATTTCAAAGAACTTATTAATACATTCAGATTATGGCAACGAATGCTATATCAAGAAGAAATTTTCTTCGGTCATCCGGATTAACCGGAACAGCGCTGCTCTTAGGATTTTATTTTCCCGCAAACGGTAAGGAGGCCAGGATTGTAAATGCGGAAGATATAGATAAAGAGATAGAACTCAACGCGTGGATACGTATCGATACTTCCGGTAAGGTTACCATACTGAATCATCGTGCCGAAATGGGGCAGGGATCTTTCCAGGCTGTGCCGCAAATCATCGCCGAAGAACTGGAAGTGAATTTAAATGACGTGAATATCGTATTCGCGCCAGGCGACAATAAAAAATATGGCAGCCAGGTTACAGGCGGAAGTTCAACAGTGCGCGGTTCGTACAAAAATTTATTGAAGTTAAGCGCAACAGCCCGTGAAATGCTTATAACAGCCGCCGCTGCAAAATGGGGTGTTCCCGCAACAACATGTTATGCGGAAGCAGGGCACGTCATCCACAAACCGTCCGGGAAAAAATTGCATTACGGGAAAGTGGCTGTGGATGCCTCTAAACTGGAAGCCCCAAAAGACGTGAAGCTCAAAACCCGTTCGGAGTATAAATTGATCGGCAAACCGGTTCACAGGCCGGATACCCCCTCAAAAACAAATGGCAAAGCCATCTTTGGTCTCGATAAAAAACTGCCGGGCATGTTGTATGCTTCGGTGGAACGCAATCCGAGGCTACGGGGCGTATTAAAGAGTTTTGATGATAGGGAAGCATTAAAGGTTCCCGGCGTGAAACGTGTTTTTAAGGTAACAATGAATGTATTTAAAAGTGCACGTGAAGGTGTGGCGGTGGTCGCCGATTCGTCGTGGGCCGCCATGCAGGGAAGAAAGGTTCTAAAGGTGGAATGGGATGACAGCGGTTTCGAACATGTGAACACAAGCGATATCTACAAACGCCAGGAAGAATATCTCAGCACCAGGGAAGGTATCGTATTCAGCACGCAGGGCGATCCCAAAACCATCATTGAAGGGGCTGCAAAAAAGCTCGATGTCATATACCAAACCCCCTACCAGGCACACTACTGCATGGAGCCACTCAATTGTATTGCCTGGTATCAAAAAGATAAAGTGGAAGTATGGGGACCGATACAGGCGCCTGATTGGGTACAGAATAATTTAAGTGAACTGCTAAACTTACCTAAAGAAAAGGTGATCGTAAACATGACTTTCTTAGGCGGAGGATTCGGCAGAAAAGCATTTCTTGATTACCCGCATGAGGCGGTAATGATCTCAAAAGAAATGAATGCTCCGATACAAACCGTATGGACCCGTGAAGACGATGCTACACAAGGACCTTTTCGGCCCGGCATGTCGTACCGGTGCCGTGGTGTAATTGAAGATGGAGCCATCAGTGCTGTTCAATTTCAAATGGCCGGACAAAATATTGGCCATATGGATGGCGGCAGCAGGGAAAAACCCAACGGCAGTATATCGGAAGGCTTCCCGGAACCGTATAGCAAGCGCATCAAAAACATCAGTTTTCATGATGTGCCTTTTGAAACACCCATTCCAATTATGTGGTGGCGCTCGGTATATGCTTCTACCAATGGCTTTGCTTATGAAAGTTTCATAGACGAATTGGCCATTGAAGCGCAAAAAGATCCGCTTGAATTCAGGCGGCAACATTTACAGGAGGAACGATGCCAGCGCCTGATAGACAAATTAGAGCAGGTATCGGGATGGAAAAACAGGAAAAAAAATGAAGGTTTTGGCGTGGCCATAACCGAATGTTTTTCCAGTACCGTTGGAGAGGTCGTAAAAGTGTCTAAAGGAGCCGATGGAAAAATAAAGATCGACCAGGTTTGGGCAGTAATGGATTGCGGCTGGTATGTAAACCCCGATACCATACAGGCACAGGTAGAAGGCTCGGTGATTATGGCATTGGGTGCCGCAACGATGCATGAAATTACCTTTACAAACGGGCTATGCGATCAAAAAAATTTTTATGCATATGCCATGCCGCGGATAACGGATATACCACCTGTTGAAGTACATGTAATGGACAATGACGCCGATGCCGGTGGTGTTGGAGAGCCCGGGTTGCCACCCTTCACTCCTGCCCTAACAAATGCGATTTATGATTTGACCGGCAAGCGCATCAGGAAACTGCCTTTTGATATGGCAGCAGTTTAAGTTGAAACGAAATGAAAGAACTCAACGACATTATTATCGCGTACGATAAAGCTGTTTTGCAAAACAAGCGAACAGCACTGGCAACAGTGGTGAAGGTAGAAGGTTCTTCCTACAGGCGTCCCGGTGCAAGAATGCTGGTAACAGAAGATGGGGAGATAACAGGGGCCGTCAGCGGCGGATGCCTTGAAGGAGATGCTTTACGGAAGGCGCAATTCGCCATCTTTCAACAAAAAAATAAGCTTGAGATTTACGATACCACTGATGACGGAGACAGCAGGTTTGGTGTGCAGTTGGGTTGCAATGGTATGGTGTATATTTTGTTTGAACCCTTGCAAAAGGATGCCGTCAATAACCCGGTCCGTTTGTTAAAGAAGGTGGCACAAAATAGAAAAAATGCAATGCTGGCAACGGTTTTCGACCAACACAGATTTGCAGAACAAAAAGGAACCTGTGGCTTTATTAATGAAGATGAAGCGCTGCTGCCGGATGCCGATCCTGGCATCAAAAGGGAGATGCAAACCCTTCTTGAACAAAAAATTTCCACCGTCAGACCATGGAATGAACAATCCGTATTATGCCAGTTTGTTCCACCGTCAATACAACTGGTCATTGTTGGCGCCGGTAATGATGCGCAGCCATTGGTCAACATGTCGTCGCTATTGGGTTGGAGCAGTATTATTGTTGACGGAAGACCTGCCTATGCAACACAGGAACGCTTTCCAAAAGCCAATACAATTTGTTTGACAAAACCATCCGACATCTTATCTGCCGTGCACATGG
Organism: uncultured Terrimonas sp.; assembly: GCA_964391065.1. Classification (GTDB taxonomy): domain Bacteria; phylum Bacteroidota; class Bacteroidia; order Chitinophagales; family Chitinophagaceae; genus Agriterribacter. Next base: position 18,309 of record CAYMKT010000056.1, read on the forward strand.
ATGAACAAACGGCCGTTGTTTTAATGACCCATAACTACAGCTACGACCTGGCTGCATTGGAACAGCTTGTCGCCACCAATTGCCACTATATCGGTGTGCTGGGACCCAAGAAAAAATGGCATAAAATGCTCAACGAGTTACAGGAAAAAAACAGCATGGTAAATCATGAAAATATACAGCACATTTACGGACCTGTTGGTTTGGATATTGGCGCGGAAACATCGGAGGAAATTGCACTATCTATTATTGCTGAAGTAAAAGCGGTGTTCTCAAACCGGAACGGCGCCTCATTAAGAGAAAGAAAAGTTGACATACATGAACGCTCAACCATATATCCGCATGATTAGTACGGGCATTGTGATTTTAGCGGCCGGGAGTTCAACGCGGTTTGGAAAGATTAAGCAACTGCTTCGTTTTAACGGCAAAACATTATTGCAGCATGCGATTGACGAAGCAGCAGCAACCGGTGCAGCGCCTATTGTGGTTGTTACAGGCGCCCACGCGGAAGAAGTCTCAAAAGCAGTTGACGAAAAATTAGTTACGGTTGCATTGAACGAACAATGGCAAAAAGGCATGGCATCGGGAATTGTAACCGGTTTAAAAACCCTGATAACGGCGAACAAAAATGTTGAAAAAGTAATCCTCACAGTCTGCGATCAGCCATTTGTAACATCCTCCCTATTTACCCAATTGTATCAAACGCAAACTGAAACGAACCAACATATTATCGCATCGGCCTATGCCGGCACAATGGGAACACCGGTACTTTTCACGCAAAAATATTTTGATGCGCTTTTCAATTTAACGGGAGATGAAGGCGCAAAAAAGATCCTAATGTCGAATCAGCAGGATGTTGCCAGTGTTCGCTTTCCGCAGGGCGCTATTGATATTGACACGCAAAAAGATTATGAAGACTTGATTGACAGGCAAAGACATGTTTTTTAAAAACACGATCGTTGAGAAATATCTTATTTTACAAATCATTAAAACTAAGAAAAACGATACCTGGGCAGCCGCGTTGTTACAGAAAGCAAGCATTATTATACCTACGTATAAATCAGCGGCAGGAAACCCCTTTTATTTTCATGGTGGTTTATTTAGCGCTGTGATATGTTTCATCTGTTACTTTCTCCATCCATTCAACCACGTTACCGTTTAAGTTTTCCTGGATAGCAATATGCGTCATAGCGGTAGTAGACGCTGCTCCATGCCAGTGTTTTTCACCCGGCGAAAACCAAACCACATCACCGGGATGAATCTCTTCAACCGCGCCACCTTCACGCTGCACCCGGCCGCACCCCGAAGTAACAATCAATGTTTGACCCAATGGATGCGTATGCCACGCGGTTCTTGCGCCGGGTTCAAATGTAACGCTGGCCGCAACTGCCCGCCTTGCGCTATTTGCCTGGAACAGTGGGTCGATACGCACCGTACCGGTAAACCAATCTTCCGGCCCTTTGCCTGATGGCTGTGTGCCATTCCTGGTTATTTCCATAACTACCTGGTTTTATATGCTTCTCAATACAGTAAAATTAGGAAAACCAAATGGGGCGAACCTGGTAAAATTTCCTTAGGTTATCCATTTGCTATATTTAACCAGGTTAAACGTAAACGTGCCTGTGGCGGGCCACAGGGTGTTTGATAATTTCTGATGAAATGGATGGGATGTAAAACGAAATCCAATTGAATTGCGGAGAATTAGACCGGAGTCGAGAGGCCGCGGAGCACTAAATGATTTGAATTCACGCTTTAAATATGTCTGAATGTTCGATTCCATTCCGAATCTCATCAAATGCATTCCATGCCCCGCTGCCTACCAGTGAGCAACCTGGTCTCCGCCCAAACAATTGTAAGGTACGCGTGCTGCCAACAGGTGTGAGGCAGCACGTTTAGCACATCATTGATGAAGCTATCTCACACCATTACCATTGTTGAGCGCCCCATTACCGGCATGGCTCTTTTCTACCAGGGAGCTTGTTTCCGGTTGTTCTTTTTTAATTTCCCTGTACATGGAATTATCAGTAATGTGTGGCTCTGGCGTGAAACTGTTCCGCTCGGCGGGTAAAAATCCTACTTTTAAAAACGAAGATTCGTGCCTCCGGATTATTTCCTGGAGCCTTTGAGCGGCCTTGTAAGCATCAATCTTTCCAAAATCATAGTCGTTTTTCAATTCCTGCAACGCTATTTTGTACATAATACCTGATGCCGACCTCCTGGAAAAATCAAAGGTTTTTTCTACCAGCACTACTAACCCGGGAATACCTGCTATTATCGCCAGCCAAATATTATTTGCAAAAATTTGCTGTCCCGAAGCGACCATAATGGATGAAGCAAAACTTGTGATAATTGATATCCACAATACCGAGTGAGCTAAGGTAGAATCCCAAACGATCTTCTTTACCCGTTTTTTTAATTCTTTTGCGATCTCCAGTTCGAAAGACTGAGTGGCTTTATTTGTGTCCATAGAAACTATGTTTATTGCTTTTAAAATTTTTTTAGATAACATCAGCGAGCGAAATTTTTACCGGATATCCAGGTTGCAAACCGGTTTCCAGTAGTTAAGTAACAATGAATCGAAATAGTTTTTGCAGATAATGGGTCTAAGGGCAGGTCAGAGGAATATTCAGATTGGAGTCAGTAAAACTAAAAAGTTTCCGCGAATTAAAAACACGATGACCATCATTTATCACAGGTATGATCCCATTTTCGTCGGAATTTATTATTTGATAATTCCTTTTACGATCCGAGTTTTTCCACACATTGAAAAGTCTGCGTTGAGTCCGTTGGTGGCGATCTACCTTAAAGAATAGGGTTTAACTGCTTCGATCCTGAAAATGGGAGGCAGAAAGTCCAACGAAATGGTAAACTTTTTTTATTTCAGTTGGGAAGTGAAGATGAGCTGTACTGATCCGTAAATGGTGTTCTGAAACAAAAGCCTTTCGCACTATCGGCCGATGGTTTTTGCTTTTCCGCATTGGCATATGATCCTGCAGCAGATTTTGGAGATTTCAGGAAGGTGGAAAGAAATGCCGCAGAGCCCAAATGGTTTAGAAAAGGCCGGAGAAGAAAATGAAGTACATATTATCAGGTATATCTAAGCTTGTAATATACCAGGCTGATTTTTATATGTGCTCAACACAGGTCGGTTGATTGCAAGACCTTTGGTGGAATACTGCGGCTCATTGTAAAGTTCTGCCCGCAAAAAAAGTGAGGAATATCAGCACCGGTATTACTTTGATTTTCGGTTGTTGTGTCATGTGATTCCGGCGCTTTTACACCCGGATCACATGACACAGACTCAAAAAAACATCAGCATTTGTACAATCTGTTTCGTTACCACCGCTTAATTACGTGTGACAGATTACAACCGGCAACCTGGCTTCAATCAAAAATATTATACAATAGCACATGCTAAAAAGAGATGCCGGACTTCCTATGTTACTGGAATCAGTTCTTTTTAGTACGGTCTATTTCTCCAATAAAAGGAATAGCAGTCTGAATTTCACTTTTAACCGCTGTTTGTAAAGCCAGTTCCAACTGCATAAACTTGGCGGCGTTTAAAGCGCCTACCACTTTTTTCGACTTGTCATAATATTTTGAAGCCAGTTTTTCGTACGCTGCATTATTTTTCAGCATTGCTTTTGCCAGTCCATCAGCGGTTTCATCAGTGAGTGTTTCGTAGTTATTGGCATAATCTTTAATCAATTCCATTCTTTTCTGACCAAGCGCCTTCCGTTCACCTTCATATTCATCATACACTTTCCAAAATGCAGCCGCTTGTGGTTCCTGTAAATTCATATAGGCGCCTACGAGATCTTTTTTGTCTTTACCATAAAGACTCTGAATAATTTCCACATCTTCTTTCATACCTGACTGTGCAAAACTTGCAGATGAAATGCCGAATGCTGCGATCAATAATAACTTTTTCATGTTGATTTTTTTGTTAATAATTAAGATACGTTGACTATCGAATTTATAAAAAGTATCGGTTCTTTTTTAAAAAAGCCGGCTACATTGCCCGCTCAAATTCATTCAAAAAAAGACTAAAAAGACCTGCTAAGACGAGGTAAAAATAAGTAAAGAACTGTTGTGATGTAAAAAAAA
>CAYMKT010000057.1:0-3538 GCA_964391065.1 uncultured Terrimonas sp.
TTTTAGCGCTGCTGACGCATCTTTAACATATACCTGGAAACTATCGCCCCTGTAAAACTCAAACAGGTAGCTTTTTAGTACCGCGCTTAGCTGCGTAACCAGCTTCTTGCCCGGCTTGGGTACCGGAAGCGTAGAGTTAACAATATCTGCAGTAATAACAGCAGCAACAGGCATATATTTTGTTTCTTTTTCAAATATAGCTCAAAAAGGCGATATTTTTAAATTATAGCCTAAAAAGGCGATATTTTTAAATTATAGCTTAAAAAGGCGATAATGAATCCAAGTCAACAAAAAACTCCACATTAATCCTCCAACCCCCATGTCTTCCCTTTCATCGTAGCAGGCACGCCATCGCTCAGCCATTGCGCCGCGCGATGACCTTTCAACTGCCAGTCAAAAAACTGCTGTTCCCTGATCTGGATATCCTTCCTGTTTTTCCGTTGCATGATATTATGTTCTTCACCGTTGTAATTGAGCAGCCATACCGGTTTATTGAGCCGCCTCAATGCCGTAAACAACTCTATACCCTGGTACCAGGGTACCGCTCCATCGTTATCATTATGCATGATCACCAACGGCGTTGTTACCTTTGGCAAATGAAATAAGGGTGAATTTTCAATATACAGTTGCGGCTTTTGCCAAAGTGTAGCGCCAATACGGCTTTGCGTTCTTTCGTACTGAAACTGCCGGTTCATTCCGGTTCCCCAGCGTATGCCGCCATATGCACTTGTCATATTACTAACGGGAGCTCCTGCCCAGGCGGCTTTAAAGAGTTTAGTTTGCGTAATAACGTAAGCCGTTTGATAGCCACCCCAACTCTGCCCCTGCAATCCCATACGCGTACTGTCTACCCACCCTTTTTTTGCCAATGCCCGGGCGCCGCTTACAATATAATTATAAGCGCTTTTACCAGGGTGACCTATTGTGTAAGAAATATCGGGAACAAAAACAACATACCCGCGACTCACAAAAAACGAAATATTTAAACGGCTGGGCGTTGGTACGGGAGGAATGTACTGGTATAATCCGTCACTCAACTTCTCATAAAAATAACAGATGGCCGGATATTTTTTCTTAGGATCAAAGTCCTCCGGCTTGTACACGATTCCTGTTGCCGGTTTTCCGTTATAGGCCTTCCAGCTAAACAATTCTGCAGTGCCCCAGTTGTAATTTGCCTGCTGGGCGTTAATCGCACTTAGTTGCACTTCCCTCTGCCAATTGTTATTAACATACAGGTTCGGGGAACTTACATAACTTTCCTTAGTATACAAATACACATTGGCATCCTTTGCTTTTTCGAATGGATCATCAATAGCGAAGGGGCCATTTAACACACTCACTGCTTTTGCATTGCTCAGCATTTTGTAAGTCGCTATTCCCGCGTATTTGTTTTGTTCATTAAATGATTTCAATAATATTTCCTGTGAGGGAGCAATAAACTCCTCCTCCGGATCAGTTCGAATATACCTGTACCTCAGTTTGTTTTTCCGGCCTTGTCCTGCGGTAATATTAACAGGGGCAAGAACCGCGTCAGGATCCAATTGCCAGATATCAAACTTGTCGTAAACCAGTACAGCCAAATCGCTTTGCATCCATGTCATTATGCCATAAGAAACAGGCTCTGTAGGCATATCAAAATCCTCATCGTATAATTTCGTTGGAATTTTAGAAGAAATATTTTTTGTCTTACCGTTTCTCCACGTAAAATATTGCCGTGCTTTTGCATCGTACCAGAAAACATACCTGGCGCCGGAAGATAGCGTAACATATCCCGACAGGTTTTCTTTAATTAATTTTTTTGTGCCATCTTCCGGACTGATAACATACACATTTTTGAGCGTCATTCCCTCCCATTGCAAAGAAGCACGCTTATGCACATCGCTTATTCCCATAAAAAAATCGCCATTACCATCTTTCCCGGTTATCACCTCATCTACTTCTTCGTCTGCCAATTGCACAAATTGCCTGGTATCCAGATCAAGTATAGCCAGGTAATTTTTTTTCAGATCCTTGTCTAAGTTTTTGAGCTGCATCGGCTGCAGGTAATCATCTTTGTAATTCCATACATCCACTTTCACCAGGTCAATATCTGTTAAACTTGTATCCTTTGGCGGCGGCACAGGCGATGTTCCCGCAAAAAGCCGTTTGCCGGATTTACTGAAACGAACTTCTGCATGCTCACTTATACTCCAGCCCACCGGCATCCCCGTTGTATTTTTATCTGCAACCATCAAGGCTGTGTCGTATCCATTTTTCCAGTACCATAATTTATAAAATTGCTGCAGCGACTTAGCGCTGCTATCTCTTTCGGCAACAAAAGCGATTTGATACCCATCGTCATCAATCGCATAGTTGCGGAAATCATTCCCTCCTTTCATCACGGTGTCAAACCTGTTCTCCACTGTTCTAAAAATGCAAACTGCGGCTGTACGTAAACTGTCTTCTTTAGTGGTGGTGGTTTCCGTAATTAATATATTGCCGGTTTTACTCCAGATGTATTCGCTTACGTAGTCGGTCTTTTGCTGTGTATGATCAACGAGATTATAAATGACCAATGTTGTTCCCTCCTCCTTTTTTGCATCAGGAGCAGGATCATTTTCTGCATCATTACCGGTGAATGCGGAAACCAACTGGTCCTCGTTCTTAACCGCAGGTGGTTGAGTGATTTTTTGTCGTTTTTTTGCCTGCCCGCCGGTAGGCTCAGGAATCGCATTTTTTATTGAATCAAGCCGTGCAGCCAACGAATCGTTTGTTGCCTTCTTTTTGACAGTATCTGCAAGTGGCTTTTCCATTTGCCAGGCCACCCACTGTTCGTTTTTTTCAGGAATTTTGTAAGATTTAACGCTCGCTTCTTTTATCACAACTTCTTTCCCCAGTTCAATAATCATTAAAGAGTCTTTAGGGAACTCCTCCGGTTTTTTCTTTTTAATGCGTGCCTGCCGCACTTCGGTGTATAAAGGTTTTATTTTAAATACAGCAAACCGGCTATCTTCTGTTATCGTAATATTATATCCCCTTGGAATAATTTTTTTATATTTTGCATCAACCGATTGGATAATTAGTTCACCATCGCCTTCCTGTACGTCAACACAATACACGATCCATTTACCGTCATTACTTATTTTTCTTTCTCCAACAGATTGCCAGCTATCGTATACGGTATGATCAAGCGGCTTTTTGTGCTGGGCTTCGGCATGTACAGCAAATAATATTAAAACAATAAAGAATGTCTTTCTCATCATCGGATATTTGTTCTGAAAAAGTATGCAATATAAGACTAAACTCCTTTTTTATCTCCGTTTGTAATAGAGCCTCAGGGTTTGCAAAGCTACAGCCAGCGTGATCAATAACATTCCATAGTAAAAACTACTGTTCATGTAACGGTTTTCTTTATAAATAAGAAATGCCAGTAATATTCCATATACCGGTTCAAGGTTATAACTAAGATTAACAGTAAATGCCGATATTTTTTTTAGCCCATGAAGAGAAAGATTAAAAGCAACTACCGTGCACACGAGGCTTAATATCATCAACCACA
>CAYMKT010000057.1:3638-6900 GCA_964391065.1 uncultured Terrimonas sp.
ATGGCCAATGTTCCGTACACGACTTCCAACCAGTCGATCCGCCTTCGGAAAATAAGAGGTTCAAAAAAAGCAGAAAAAAAACCAATGGCTGAAAAACAAACCAGGGCCACTGAAACGTTCGCGTATTTTATGCTGGCATAAAAGAACACCCAATGCAGCCCCACCAACGCGCCTACGCCAAACAAACGCCACAACAAATGAGTACCTGTTTTACGAACGAGCCCTGTGAATAAAAAAATGAGGGCCATCGCTAATACCGAAATAAAAAGTCGCCACCACACCAACAACCCTTCATTTAATGTAATAAGCCTACCCATTATACCGGTAAACCCCGAAAAAAATATGGCAGCATGCAAAGACAATAAAGCCTTTTTCATTAACTAACGTCGTTGATTATGATTGGCAGGAAGAAACCCTGTTAAGGCAAAAGTAGCGCATTCAATTAGCCGAGCGCTTCGGCATGGAGGGCTGATGCAGGAAGATAGCTGTTTCTTACTTTCCTGCGATAATTTTTAAACATACTGAGCCATTGGATCTTGACTACACCCAGTATTCCTTCTTTAACAATGTTTTTGTTCATTTTGGATGTGCCGAATTCCCTGTCAATAAAAGTTATCGGTATTTCCACCACTTTAAATCCAAGTTTCCAGGCAGCAAACTTCATTTCTATCTGGAAAGCATAGCCCACGAAACGGATCTCGTCAAAATTGATGGTTTCCAATACTTCCTTACGATAGCAGATAAATCCGGCGGTTGGATCTTTAACAGGCATCCATGTGAGGATACGGGTATATAAAGCACCGCCTTTAGAAAGTACATTCCTATCCCAGGTCCAGTTAACGGTTTTTCCACCTTTCACATACCTGGAACCCACTACAACATCGGCTCCGCTAACACAGGATTCATACAATCGCTGGAGGTCTTTGGGGCTATGAGAAAAATCGGCATCCATTTCGAAGATAAATCTGTAGCCGCGATCGATCGCCCATTTAAAGCCATAAATATATGCTGTTCCTAAACCTTGTTTACCCTGGCGCACCTGGAGAAATAATTGACCTGGATAAGCGTCCTGAATTTCGCGCACCAATGAAGCGGTACCGTCGGGTGAACTGTCGTCTACAACCAAAACATGAAAGTCTAAATCCATCCCCAAAATAGCGTGAAGGATGGGTTTAATGTTTTCACTTTCATTATAAGTAGGTATAACAACCAGTTTTTCCAACAGATAAAGTATTTTAACAGTGTAAAATTAGGTAATACAGCATTTTATATAACGATTTTACGGTTTTTTTAACAAGGTGCGATTAAGTATTTCCGTGAGTTTTTGTTTGGTATGCATCGGAAAATCACCTTTCATCATCCAGTCGTAATATTGTGGTTCAGCCTTAAGCACTTCTGTTACGACCCGCCCTTTATGTTTTCCGAAATTAAAGATTTCTACACCATCTTCCATAATAAATCGACGGGCAAAATCCACAATTTGTTCCTGCCCGGTAAATTTAATGATCGATTCTACTGTTGACCCTACCTGGGTATATTTTTGCACCTGCGATTCCAGTATTTCGTATGTTGCAACAGCATCAACTTCGGCGCTGTGTGCATTTTCCAGTTCTTTGTCGCAATAAAATTTATAGGCTGCGGCTAATGTTCGCGGTTCCATCATGTGATAGAGCTTTTGAACATCGAGCAGATGCCGGTCGGCAACGTCAAATTCAAGTCCGGCACGCAAAAACTCTTCAACCAGCAAAGGCAAATCGAAACGATTGGAATTGTACCCCGCAAGGTCGCAATTATCGATAAACTGGCGCATTTCGTTTGCCACCTGCTTAAAAGGTGGTGCATCTTTAACCATCTCGTCGGTAATACCATGCACATCGGAAGATGCCTTTGGTATAGGCATTTGCGGGTTAACCAGCCTTCTTTTTACAATGCGGCTGCCATCGGGTTGTATTTTTACAATCGCTATTTCAATAATACGATCTACAGCCAGGTTAACACCAGTTGTTTCCAGATCAATCACCGCTAATGGACGGGTTAATTGTAATGGCATACTTTAATGATAGTTTGATAAGGCAAAATAGCTAAAAATACAATACTACAGGGGTTGAATTATCATAAGGTAAACAATTCCTACTGCATCTGATATTAACAACAATATTTGTTGCTTTGGCTCAATGTTTGTTAATTTGTACATCAACACTGCGCTTATCCGCGCATTTCCAATTCCCCCTTTGAAGAATAACATTATCTCCTACTCCTACGAGCGCCATGCTTGGAAAATGTTATTGTATTACTTAAAAACTTCAAAATGAAAAAAATTTTTGCAATCGTTATGCTCGTTATTACCCTTGGTGCTACTTTTACTTCATGTACTTCGTCCAGAGGTGGTTGTAAAGCTACCAGCGGGATGGTAGGTTACAGATAAATTTTCTGTCGAAAGTGTTTTACACAGGCTGCCGGAAAGGCAGCCTTTTTTATTTTAGACATAATCTTACTGCCCGTATGCCATGCTAATGAATAACATCCTTAAATGTATAAAAAGCAGGTACGCTCAACCAACCGGCTTTTATGACTACAATGTTTTTTACTATTGTATCCTTATCTCTATCCTGCGGTTAATGGAACGTCCTTCAGATGTTTTGTTATCTGCTATCGGACTGGTTGATCCCAAACCTTTGGTTGTCATTCTTTCTTCGCTGACTCCTTTGCTCATCAGGTAGGCTTTGGCAGCTTCTGCTCTTTTCAGCGAAAGCGGGTCATTAATTTTATCGCTACCTGTGTTATCGGTGTGTCCCTCAATCATCACATTTACGGCCGGATGATGAATCAGATAAGTGGCCGCTGTGTCCAATACGGATTTTCCACGGGGAAGAAGCATATTACTGCCGGTTTTAAATACGATCTCGTAAGATTTTATGCCCAGAACGGGGCACCCGAAATGATCTTCCGGTCCTGCCACATTCGGGCATTTATCTTCCTCATCGTTGATACCATCGCCATCCGTATCGGGTATGGGGCAGCCGCCATATTTTGCGATGCCTGCCTCATTAATACATTGGTCTTCTTCATCGTTAATTCCATCACCGTCCGTATCGGGTATGGGACAGCCGCCATATTTTGCGATGCCTTTTACTTCAGGGCATTTATCCTCTCTGTCAGGAATACCATCACCATCGCCATCCGGACAACCATTAAACTGTGCCAAACCAAACACAGTTGGACAAGCATCAAGGGAGTCAACAATACCGTCTGCATCTGTATC
>CAYMKT010000057.1:7000-22130 GCA_964391065.1 uncultured Terrimonas sp.
TTTTTCACTTTAACCCAGGTACCTAAATCATAGCGATTCGATGCCGCAGTGAGTTTATTTTGATCATACTTTTCTCCGTTGGCCATTATCCTGCCCTGGAACTTGTCTGCGTAATAACTGGCTGTACCCTGTTTAACCGAAGGGGATTTACTACTGCTTTTATGCTGTCCCTGCAGCTCGGTATTCAACAGACCGGTACAAAAAAAACAGAACAACATTAAGAGTAATTGATTCATCAGCCTATGTTGGAATGAGGTTAGCATAAAACGCGGCAAAACAAATACCAATTGTGTTTCTTTCCCAGCTTAGTTTTATCGTGTTTGCATAACTCAGGGAAGATAAGGCTTATTTCAGGAACAGTGCATCGTAGTGTTGAAGAAAAGACCCTGTAACGGGCTTCAACAAAGGGCTAATCTTTATTGCCAAAATATTCTTCCCTTATCAACTTGTCCTCCGCATATATATCATCAAAAAAAACAATGCGGTTTTTCTTTACTTCGCAGGTAAAATAGCGGATAAATAATGGTACTCGCTCCGATAGCCTTAAGGTATGCTTTTCCTTTTTTTTCATCCAGGCAGCAATGCTGTCGGGCTTATACCGGGCAGTGTCAGTTTTTAACAGGTACCTGGACAATGTATCCCACCGCTGTACCCGTACACATCCGTGGCTGAGCGCCCTTTTGGGTTTTGAAAACAGCCAGCGGGCGTTGGTGTCGTGGAGATATACACTGTACTTATTGCTGAAATTAAATTTGATAACGCCAAGCGAATTGTCGTCGCCTTCCCGCTGTTTTAATAAATAGGGAAAATGTTGCTCATCGAGCTTGAACCAGTTAATCGTATGCGGGTCCAGAATGCTGTCATTTTTATCAACCACCATCAGGTTTTGGCTGTTCAGGTAGTCTACATCCTCCCTGATTTTTGGGAGCATTTCCTTAAAAATGATACTATAAGGTACCGTCCATTGTGGAAAAAGAATAATATTAGTGAGTGCACTTGTAAGCAAAGGAGTTCGGGTGAGTGGCTGGCCAACAATGATCTTCGATTCCAATTGTAAAGTGTCGGAATCCCACACCTGCAGATCATACGACGGGATATTCACCCATACATAACGGGCAGGCATAGTGTCTGGCAAATGTTTATACCGATCCAGATTAACAGCAATTCTCTTAAACTTTTCCTTATCGGTATTGTTGAGTGATTTTACCACCATGGGACCCGCCTTACCATCCACCACCAGGCCGTGTTTTGCCTGGTATCTCTTTACCGCTGCGGTCAATGCCGCCTTATCTGTTGTGCCGGTATCCTTCGCAGGATGTCCGCTTTCCGCCAGGCGGACCTGCAGGTCTCTAATAAAAGCGAGTGAATCTTCGAATGGATAAGCCAGGTAAGTATAGCTCTTTCTATCCATAGAGTCCACGAAACCTTTCAACGCTGCCCTCAATTTTACATATCCTTCGTGATGGGGTTCCAACTCTTCAAAGAAATTAGTGAGGGTTTTGGCTTCAAACGTCTTTTGCAATAGCGACACATAAAAAGAATCCGTGAGCGTAGTGTCTTTTCTGAGCGTAACACTATCCGGCTCCAGCCTGCCCAACTTAATATCTTTTGTGATCTGCATAAACGCATCCGTAAATAATATATCGGCACGCGCCCACAACGCAGCGTCAAGCATTGACAAAGAATCCGTTTTTAATTTCCGGTGAATCAGGTTTAATTCCTTAAAATGATAGTCGGAAGGGAACAAGCCAAAACGTTCGCTTTGCTCCACAAAATCATACAGCGAATCAGCCATTCCCAGCCATTCCTTATTATAACTCCAGGTGCGTAATGAATCTCGTGTGTCATACCAGGCCTTAACAACCGGCAGCATGTTAAATTTAATATCATTATTTAAGTTGCCCGTATTAACTAAAGCAAAAGCTATAATGGATGCAATGTTTTCATTTGTTTTTTTATTCAGATCTTCAGGTTTTTTAACAATTTCTACAGGCTTTGGCTTTTGTGAAGTTTCATTACACGATAGCATCAATACCAGTGGAATACATATCCGGCTCAGGCTTTTGCAAAACTTCTCTATCATAAATCCGGGTGAATTGAAATGGAACATGTTTTAGCTTGAAAAGAGATTGAATGTAAATTGCAGAATAATGTCAAGAATAACAAAAGCCTTTACTTATTATTACTTTTAGCTCGGAGTTTCTATGTGCCGTAATCCCCTTTTTAGCATTAAGCAAGTTGTTTGGCGGAAAATCTATTTGTCTGCCATGCAACAGACTAACCTTTGCTGCCTGCCGGCATATTTTGTTAACAATGCTGCATTTTAAGAGATCCGATTCCACTTCAGATAAAATCCAGAAGATTTATTAAAGTATGGTTAGTTTGCTATAAATTCATTCGATATTTAATTCATATGCAGCAAGGCTGGTTGGCAAATAAAAACATTGTGATTATTGGGGGCACAACAGGCATGGGGCTATCGGCGGCAAAAACTTTTGTTGCTGAAGGTGCACATGTAGTAGTTGTGGGAAGAAATGAAGAAAACTGTGCCATCGCTGAAGACAGTTTAGAGGGTAAGGCAAGAGCCTTTTGCGGAGATGCCATTGACCCGGTTACCGCGGTAAATGCTATCAATATCTGCGTGCAGCAATTTGGAAGCTTTGAAGGATTATATCACGTAGCGGGCGGAAGTGGCAGAAGGATGGGTGATGGCCCGCTGCATGAACTAACGCTGGAAGGCTGGAATAAAACATTTGAATTAAACCTTACTTCATTAATGCTTTCGAACCAGGCTGCAGTTAAATGGTGCTTACAAAATAAAAAGAGCGGGGCTATTCTCAACATGAGTTCTGTTTTAGCGATCTCACCCTCCCCGGTTCATTTTGCAACGCACGCTTATGCAGCCTGCAAATCGGCGGTAATTGGTTTCACAAAATCTGCCGCGGCTTACTATGCAAAAAATAATATCCGGATCAATGCAATAGCACCGGCATTGGTGGAAACACCCATGGCAGAAAGAGCCGTGAAAAACGAGGCTATCGTTTCGTTCATCAAAACCAAACAACCATTGGACGGAGGAAGAATAGGCCAACCAGGAGATACAGATGGTTTGGCCTGTTATTTTATGTCGGACTATGCGAAGTTCACCACCGGGCAGGTAGTTTATGTAGATGGGGGCTGGACAGTGAGCGAAGGGCAGATTTAATCATTCGTCAAAAAAAAGAACTATGCAGGCAATTGGAATCGATATGGGCAGCACCAATATTAAGGGCATATTGATGGATGAGGATGGCGCCATTTTGCACGAACTGCAATGCAAAACCAATGAAAAAAATGAAACGCACTGGAAAGGCGTTATTTTAAACATAGTACAACAGCTTAAGCAAAAGTCGGGCAACGAATACATTCCGGTTGGGTTATCAGCGCCGGGGTTGGCGGGCAACAAAAATGACTGCATCAGGCTTATGCCGGGGCGGTTACAAGGTTTAGAGCATTTTGTTTGGACGGATTATCTCCAAACCCAAACATGGGTGCTCAACGATGCACACGCTGCATTAATGGCAGAAGCGGAATTTGGCGCGGGCCGGGGATACAAGAATATTGTTTTGTTAACGTTAGGGACCGGCGTGGGCGGCGGCATTATGATTAATGGAGAACTGCACCAGGGCCTACTGAACCGCGCCGGGCACCTCGGACATATTACACTGAATGCAGACAGTGATGAATGTGATGTAACAAATATGCCGGCAAGCCTGGAGGACGCTATCGGCAACTGCACTATAGAACGCCGCAGCTTTGGAAGATTTTCTTCAACCGAAAAACTTGTTGATGCCTATAAGGCTGGGAATGTGTTTGCTACCTACACCTGGCTGCACTCGCTGAAAAGACTGGCGACAGGATTGTGCGCTTTTATCAATATCCTTTCACCCGACATCATCATACTTGGTGGCGGTATAGCACAGGCTGGTGATGATTTATTTAAACCGCTTGATGAGTTTATGAATATCTTTGAGTGGCATCATTCCGGTATACGAACCCCCGTGGTAAAAGCCTTATTTGATGAGTATTCAGGCGCTGTAGGTGCAGCCGGATTTGCTTTACAAAAAACAATGACCAATTAAACGCTTGCCATGAATGTGATATGGGATTATCTGCAACATTCCCGGAAAATAATTGAAACGATTGAAACGCAGCAGGAAGCTATTAAAAAAGCTGCAAAGGGCTTTGCGGAAACCATCCTCGGAGGCAGGATGGTACACGTGTTTGGTTCGGGGCACAGCCGCATTATGGTGGAAGAAATGTGGCCACGATATGGATCGTTCCCGGGCTTTAACCCTATTGTGGAGCTGTCACTCACGTTTCACAACCTGGTGGTGGGTGCTAACGGTCAGCGACAAGCGATGTTTCTCGAAAATGTGGAAGGACTCGCGGAAAGGATCCTTCGTAATTTTGACATCAAAGAAGCAGACAGCGCCCTGATTATCTCTTCGAGCGGTTGTAATATCGTGCCCATTGAAATGGCAGAATTGTTTCAACAAAAAAAAGTAAAGGTAACGGCAATCATTACCGAAAAACATGCTACCGTTTCTTCCAGCAAAAGAAAAGATGGGAAGAAACTTGCAGATTTTGCAGATATCATTTTAGATACCGGCGCCCCTGCCGGAGACGCGATGATTCAAATACCGGAATTGCAATCTCCCGTATCGCCGGGCTCAACCGTAGGTGGCGCCTTGCTCGTTAACTGTTTAAAAGCAGAAGTAGCCAGGCTATTAACAGAAGCCGGGCAGCCGCCAAAAGTATTAACCGCTGCATGTGTGGTGGGCGCCGACAAAGCAAAGGAATTGTTTGAGAGCGCCTATGACGAACATGCCCATCGCCTGGCAGGCTTATACAAAAATGTAGGAAACTAAATGAACAATCATGAACCATTTACCTATCCGCACAACCGTTGTTGGCAGTTACCCTTTTCCGGGATGGCTGGAATTTGCGTCCAGTCACTTAAGTGAATTTGGACCCGCAGATGTGGAAGAAGCCATTGAAGATGCAGTAATCGCCGCCATTCACGATCAAACCACAGCAGGACTGGACGTGATTACCGATGGCGAACAGACAAGGCTTGATTTTAATTTGTCTTTTTACGGATATATCAAGGGAATCGCACCCAATGAATCGGAAACCCGGCGTTTTGGGCCCGCCGCTCATGACCAACGGGGCAAGCATAATATCACAGAAACGCTTTCTGCGCCGGGTGGATTGGGCGTAGTAAAAGAATTTCTGCGCCTGAAAAAATTGGCGCCTGCGGGGCCTGTATTAAAAGCAAGCGTGCCGGGGCCTTATACTTTAAGCGGCAGATTATTACCGAACAAAGAATATAAGGACCGTTATGCTATTACGGAAGCCTTGTTGCCATTTATTCAAAAGGAATTAGAAGGTTTAGTGAACGCAGGCTGTAAAGAAATTACGGTTGATGAACCATCTATGAGCTGCTATGCCTATAAAGAAGATACTAAACGATTTGCCGATATTTTTAACCGCACCGTTGAACCCATAATAGGGAAATGCAATCTTTCTACCCACCTGTGCTTTGGTAATTTTAAAGGCCGCCCGGTTGGTTACAGGAGCATACAACCCATGCTGCCCGATTTTCTTGATTTAAAAGTAAATGAAATACATATTGAAATGGCTAACCGTGAATTTGCGGAAATAGAACTGCTCGCAACGTTCGCCCAACGAATGAATGTAGCAGTAGGCATAATTGATGTAAAAAATTATTATATAGAAACAGTGGAAGATGTGGTGAGCAGGATACAAAAATGTTTGCAGTACGTTCCTCCAGAAAAACTTTCTGTGGCTCCTGATTGCGGATTAAGTCAAACCGCACGCTGGGCATCCCGGCAAAAGCTTATCAATATGGTTAAAGGAGCTAAGGAAGTAAGGAAGAAGATTTAATTTGAAATTGAGATATCCCAGATTTAAGATTCAATACAGCTACATAAATGATTTCAGCAGTTGTTAAAGATGAAGATTTTATTGCCCAGGTCCGGCGATATGAAGACGATAAAAAACATTTCCACCTATGGTGGCTGGGGCAAAGCGGGTACCTGCTGCTGTGGCAGGGAAAAAAAGTTTTGATTGACCCCTACCTGTCTGATTCACTCACCAAAAAATATGCGGCAACCAGCAAACCGCATGTTCGTATGAGTGAAAGAGTAGTTGATCCGGGACTACTCTTCGATATATCGATTGTAAGTTCAAGCCACAATCATACCGACCATTTGGATGCGGAAACGTTAATGCCTATAATTGACAATAACCGCAACATTACCCTTATTATACCTGAAGCCAACCGTTCCTTCGTTGCTAACCGGCTGCAGGTTGACGATTCATTTCCGGCAGGGCTCAATGAAGGAACGAGCATAACAGTGGGAGATTTCAGGTATTACGGCATTCCGGCAGCCCACAATGCAATAGACCGGGACGAAAATGAACAGTGTTTATACCTTGGTTATATTATACAATTTGGAGACTTTACCATTTACCATAGTGGCGATACGCTTTGGTATGATGGATTGGATGAGCAATTAGCGCCTTTTCATATTGATGTTGCCCTGCTACCCATTAACGGCAACGATCCGGCAAGAGGTGTTGCCGGAAATCTTAATGCAATGGAAGCTGTTGAACTGGCTAAAGCCGCCGGCATAAAACATGTTATACCCTGCCACTATGATATGTTCACTTTTAATACTGCCCATCCCGGAGATTTTTCAAAAAATGCAGAAATACTGGGGCAGGCTTCTTCGGTTTTAGCTATTGGCGGTCACTGGAGCAGTGAAATATTGCACGCCTGACAAGTTATAACCAATTACTTTATTTCGCCTGCATGATCAATATAAAAACATCCATCGTGGCGCTTCATGCCAATGTGTGGGTAATATTGCAAAGCAGCGGGCGCAGCCAACAGTATCAATTTTGCCTTTGGCGCAGCCAGTTGGGTTTGGCGGATCAGTTCTTTACCTATGCCTTGGTGCTGGTAAGCTTCGTCTACAGCCAGGTCCGATAAATAAGTGCAAAATGAAAAATCAGTCAGCGAACGGGCAACGCCCACAATATTTCCATTATCCCTGGCCGTTAGTATTAAATTTCCGTTCGCCAGCATCAAGGCAATGCGACCGGGTTCATTTACCGGGCGCCGCTCGGCAAGAGCAGACCTGCGCAGCACGAGTATAAATTCCGTTGCGCTCAATTCATTTTCAATCTGGTAAGTGATCATTCATTAGTTTTTAAAAAACAAACCTGTAAGTGATATGTTTTTTGGCGAAGGTAGCGCCTGTAGCCGCATGTAATGCAATCATCTTATCGTTAAAGTCGCCCACCCATGATAACTCCAGTTCTTCATATTGCTTCAGTGGCAATACGTATTCCTTTAATTTGATAATCAAAGCCGACTCCAGCCCGTGTTTTTGAAACTTTGCTTTTGTACCCAAAATAATGGCCCGCATTTTTTTATTCCTCCGGCTCCATTTATTGACCAGGAACTTCATCTTTCCCCAAATATTCAGTTTGCCATTGAGGTTGTAAATCAGTTCATTGGTATCCGGAACAATTACCACAAGTGATGCCGGTTCACCATTCACGTAGGCAAACCAAATAAGCTTTTCATCCATGATGAGCTTTATCTTCTCAAATGTTTCTTTTATGGTAACGTTGGTTATGGGGGTGAAATGCTCAAAATCCTTCCAGGCGTCGTTGTAAATCTCCTCAAAATCGGCGGCGAACCGTTCAAACTCATTTTTCTTTAAATGCTCAAATTGATAGCCTGGTTTTTTAACTACCCAATCGGCGATTTTTGTGAACCGCTCCGGGAAAGGCTTATTAATTTCAATACGGTTTGAAATTTGTTCGTATGCCGGCGTAAACCCATAGCGATCAAATAATCTTTTATAATATGGAGGATGGTAGTTCATACCATAAAAAGGAACCGTAAAGCCTTCCACCAGCAAGCCCCACCACATATCATTTTCTCCAAAATTGATGGGCCCATCCATGGCCTTCATGCCGTTGGTTTGCAACCACCCTTTGGCGGTATCAAATAATACATCAGCCGCATCCTGGTTGTCTGTGCATTCAAAAAAGCCACATCCGCCTGTAGGCATTTCATAGCCAAATGCTTTTTTGTTATTGATAAAAGCGGCTATGCGTCCAATTACTTTTCCATGGTTGTCTTTTAATATCCAACGGATGCATTTCCCCCACTGGAAGTAATTGTTTTTTCCCGGATCGAATACCGACTCAATGTCTGAATCTAAAGGGCATATCCAGTTGGGATCATTTTTGTAGATTTTTTTGGGGAGATCAAGAAACGATCTCCTGGTAACGGCATTGTTGACTTCTAAAATTTCCATACACAGTTTTACACTTAGCTATTGCATTTATACAAAATAACATAAAAAAAGGGTTGAAGCCATATATTCAGAATGTTTACAGGCTTTAGCCGCTCTTTTATAGTGAATACCAACCGGATAATTGGAATGCACCCGCATATCCTTACTTTTGCAGACTTTTAAAACGTGGGTGTCATGTCGTTAACAACAAGCATACAATCGGCGGTTATCAAAGCGCTGGAAGATATATACAATAAGGGTTTCGATGAAAAGGATTTTCAGATCAATCAAACCAAACCCGGGTTTGAAGGCGATTACACCGTGGTATTATTCAGCTTATTAAAACCGTTGAAACAATCCCCCGACGCATTGGGCAAAAGCCTGGGCGACTATCTCATACAAAATCATCCCGGTTTCTTTTCTGACTATAACATCATCAAAGGATTTCTGAACCTGGTGATTTCCGACAGCTATTGGAATGCAGTGTTAAAAAACAGCTATTCGGATACCCGGTATGGCAAAGGCCTGAAAAAAGGCAAAACCATCGTGGTGGAATATTCCTCGCCCAACACCAATAAACCATTGCACCTGGGTCATCTCCGTAACAATTTTTTAGGGTGGAGTGTATCGGAGATTTTAAAAGCAGATGGCTATGATGTGGTTAAAACCTGCATTGCCAACGACCGGGGTATACATATTTGCAAGAGCATGGTAGCCTGGCAAAAATTTGCCAATGGCGCCACACCGGAGGGTACGGGCATTAAAGGAGATCATTTTGTAGGGGATTATTATGTGTTGTTTGGAGTGGAATATAAAAAGGAAGTGAGTGCCCTGGTGGCATCCGGCATGAGCGAAGAACAGGCAGAAAAGGAAGCCCCGATCATGAAAGCCGCCCAGCAAATGCTGGTAGATTGGGAGGCCGGCAAACCCGATGTAATAGCATTGTGGAAAAGAATGAACAGTTGGGTTTATGCGGGGTTCGATGTAACCTACAAAAGAATAGGAAGTGATTTCGATATGATGTACTATGAAAGCGACACTTACCTGCTCGGAAAACAACTGGTAGAAGAAGGATTGCAAAAAGGTGTGTTTTTTAAGAAAGAGGATGGTAGCGTGTGGATTGACTTGACCAAAGATGGACTTGACGAAAAAATTGTGCAGCGTAAAGACGGTACAGCGGTATACATTACCCAGGATATTGGCTTAGCGGTTAACAAATTCGAAACCTATAAGTATGACAGCAGTATTTACGTAGTGGGTGATGAACAAAACTATCATTTTAAAGTGCTCAAATTGATATGTGGCAAGCTGGGGTTACCGTCGGAAGGCATTTATCACCTCAGCTACGGCATGGTGGAATTACCCACCGGGCGAATGAAAACCAGGGAAGGAACGGTGGTTGATGCCGATGATATAATAGATGAAATGGTGAGGGTGGCCGCCGAAAAAACCGAAGAGTTGGGCAAAGTAAAAGACTTTACGCCGGAAGAACTGGATACACTTTACAATACCATCGGGCTTGGCGCTTTAAAGTTTTTCATTTTAAGAGTAGACCCCAAAAAACGAATGGTATTTAACCCTGAAGAGAGCATAGATTTTCACGGTTTCACTGCTTCTTTTGTGCAGTTTTCGCATGCAAGGGCCAAAGCCATTCTCAGAAATGAAGACGTGGATCCTGCATTTGAATTGCTGGACGATGAAGCGCTGTTACCACTGGAAAAAGAACTGCTTATATTGCTGGAAAGATACCCGGTAACGATTCAACTGGCAGCAACGGAACATAATCCATCACTAATTGTAAACTATTGTTACGAACTGGCAAAAGCATTCAACGGTTTTGTTACCACTCACCGCGTATTGAAAGCCGAAACCCAAAACAAAAAACAATTAAGATTACGCATTTGCCGGATGACAGCCAATGTCATCGCATCGGGAATGGGATTACTAGGCATACAAGTACCCGATAGAATGTAGATCAGGATTATAGGATGTTAAGAGCGGGTGATGAAATGGCTCATAGATTAGCGAGTGCCGTAACCATTACTACAAACCAAGAAGCCTGAAATCCGAAATCCGAAGTTCTAATATAACAGTTGTATCAGAAACCAGAAATTTCAAACTTCAAATCATATCTCATCATGCTTTTTTCCGTTCGGATTGCCTGCGCATTTGAGCATCTGCCGAAATAGGGCCGCTGCCACTCACTAAAAAAAATACAAGGAGTGCTAACACAATAATCGACAACCAAAGTCCTTCATTGGGTGATAATAACCCGGCATCCCAGTTCACCAAAAATACTGCACCCAGCAATATCGGTATCTGCACCAGGCAGGCCAGGCGGGTAAGCAAACCGAAAGCGATCAGGGCTCCGCCAACGATATGGGCGAATACCACGTAGTGAGCCAAAATACCGAGAGAGATATTGCCGAGAAACTGGCTTTTAGACATGAGGTTGCTCAATTGATCCATATTGTTAATAAATTCCACCCCACGTATAAAGAGGAAGATGCCGAGCAATATACGGATGAAATCAAGCCATTTTGGATGATGGGTGTCCCCCCATCTTTCCATACTGTGAAGGAGGTTCATATGGCAAAGTTTTAGATGAAGAAAGAACTGAATACAAAATACAAAATTTTGAGGATATATGGCAGATTATTAACAGTTACATCCTCATCTTTTGGAAGCATAGAGGATTATGATATATCGAAACACATAGATATAGGTTTACAAATATTCAATTCGCAGTATTGATTGCAACATCGGCAACATATTTTATTATACAATCGTTTATCAGAACGGGTAATGATCGTTCATTGTAATAGGATAAGCAATTAAGAGCTGTATTTTGCTTTTCTTTCCTGCCCCGCTATAAAATCGGGACCAAAACTGATTCTTTTAAGTGTTAAACAACTCATTCTAATAACAAGCAAAAAATCGTCTTCCGCAAAAACCCCGGAAGCATTGATATGCCTGAAATGAAAGCCCCTTTTTTATCACTGGCAAATTATTTTCAGCAGCCGCAAGCCAAACGAAAGCTGGAATGGGATGTACAGGAACCTGCCTCAAAATGCCGGAACTTATGTTTGGATATGCCGGTACAA
Source organism: uncultured Terrimonas sp. (assembly GCA_964391065.1). Taxonomy (GTDB): domain Bacteria; phylum Bacteroidota; class Bacteroidia; order Chitinophagales; family Chitinophagaceae; genus Agriterribacter. Next base: position 18,486 of record CAYMKT010000057.1, read on the forward strand.
AGCAACAAACGAAGCAGCCCCACTTACCAAAGGATCGGTTTTGCTGTTGCAGTAGTGCATATTGCATCATGCTCCCGGCAAGTATCTGAATTATTAAGAGAAGTAAATGTTTGAGTGCTGTTTTTAAGGTGTCATTAATATTCTAACGGATTCATTTTCGTATGGCGGATGCGGATAATCCGAATTTCACTGCCTTTATAGCGGTACGATATCCGGTAATGATACATTTCAAAAGCCCGGAAACTACCGTCGTTCTTTGTTTTGTACTTATCGGGATTGTATTTTTGAGGATACTCCAATAAACCGTCTATCGTTAATAAAATCTTCCGCTTTACTTTTTCCGCATTCGCCGGAGAAGAAGTCTGAATGTATTCAATTGCTTCATCTAAATGTTTTACCGCCTTCCTGCTCCATTTGATGATCAATGCCATCCGTATTGATTATTGCTTCAGGTATCGTTTCATTACTTCTTCATGAGACATATAGTCGCCAGCTTCTATTTCTTCATCGGACTGTTCCATCTCCTGGTTATAGTCTTCCAAACTTTGAGGGGCAAACCCACTCTTGCGGCTACTTAAAAATGTCTTTATCATTTCCAATACAGACTTCCTTTCTGCATCATTCAACTGCATGAAATAATCCAGCATCTCTTGTGATATGGATGGAGTTGCCATAACGAACATTTTATTCGCATAAATTTACTTCTTTAATTTCGATAACTAAAGCTTTTCCAAAAACCATTCTTATTCGCTGTGTACATAATGTGTATCGTATCCGGTTTCAGGTCTTTGACGAATGAGTGAGGCTTTGTGACTGGTTCGTGCTGATGATATTATTATCCCTACACATTTATTTCGCAAGTTTGCTATGCCGGTATCCATACAAAAAATAAATAGCCAGACCCAGCGCCATCCATACAAAAAACCACAACCAGCTAACAGCCGGTATTTCAATGAGCAGGTATAAGCAAAACAGTACCCCCAGTATGGGTATAAGTGAGTACCGGCGGATAAAAGTTAAGCCCGTAAATATAACGGCAATTACAATAAAGAGCAGGAAAAGCATTTCCTGGTAATTTTCGTTTCCCATATTTTGAACCGCATCTGCAATCCGCTGCCGGAATACATAAATAAATACGCCCAGCATTAAAGGAACAATATATCTTCCATTGATATAGGGAAGTTTAAAACCGGTTGCGCCAGCGGGCCGGGGTGGTAATAGCAGCACACCGCCCGATACCAGCACAAACGCGAATAGCGTGCCAATGCTCGTAAGGTCGGTAACAATGCCGGAAGCGATAAACAAAGAAGGTATACCCACAATGATACCGGTAACAATCGTAGCGAAAGAAGGAGTTTGGTATTTGGGATGAATGGTCTGAAACTTTTTCGGCAACAGCCCGTCGCGGCTCATACTCATCCATATCCGCGGTTGCCCCAACTGAAATACAAGCAACACACTTGTGGTTGCCACGATAGCGCTTACAGAAACAATTTTTTCAATCCAGGGTGCTTTTTGCTCAAAAACGAAGGCCAGCGGATCATTAACCCCATTAAACTCGGAGTAGTTTTTAATGCCGGTGAGCACCAATGCAATCAGGATATACAATACTGTACAAATCAGCAGTGAATAGATCATCCCTCTCGGCATATCGCGCTGAGGATTTTTACATTCTTCGGCGGTAGTGGAAATAGCATCAAAGCCAATATATGCGTAAAACACGGCAGATACGCCCTTCAACACTCCTTCAAATCTGTTGGGAAGAAAGGGGGTCCAGTTGTTTACATCCACAAAAAAAGCACCTGCAATAATAACAAAGATGATCACCGCTATTTTAAATACCACCATATAGTTGGCCATGCGTTTGCTTTCCTTCATGCCAATATAGGCCAGCCAGGTAATGAGAGCGACAATAACAAAAGCGGGCAAATTAAAAAACAACTTTCCGTCGCCGAATGACGGTGCATTATTCCAGGCATCTACTGCAAACTGGTATTTACTGGTGTCTGCGGCAGATAGCACCCCGCCTGCAAGCGCCGCTGTTGCCTCCTGGTAAGCGGTATGTGCGGTTTGCGGATCTACCAGCATCCAATCGGGCAAATGAATATGGAAGATATGCACCAGCAAGTTGTTAAAATAACCGCTCCACGATATGGCTACCACCACGTTGCCTATAGCATACTCAAGAATTAATGCCCACCCTATTACCCAGGCTATCAATTCACCGAAGGTTACATACGAGTAGGTATATGCGCTGCCTGCTACGGGTACCCGACTCGCAAATTCCGCATAACACAACGCCGAAAAGCCACAGGTAACAGCAGTAATGATAAACAAAAGCGAGATGCCCGGCCCGCCCTGGTAAGCGGCATTACCAATAGTGGAAAAAATACCGGCGCCCACTACAGCGGCGATACCCAAAAAAGTAAGGTCGCGCACACCCAGCACCTTGTTTAACCCGCGTCCTTCGGTGTTGCCGGAGTGCGCATCTTCAATAATTTTCTCAATCGATTTTTTTCTGAAAAGCGGGTGACCCATGTGGGGAGTTTGTTGTTTAAAGTTTCTTGTTTCTCAGCCCTTCTATTGCTGACTTCAATATTCGGACTTTTTATTTTTCCTGGTTCCTCGTTTTTGCATCTTTGGCTTTTCGTCAACCTAATGCTCCCGCTGTACCAAAAAATGTGCAAGATCCTGCAGGGGTTGTTTACGGCTGCTGATAACGGCAGTATCCTCGAGGTGCTGCAAAGCGATATTCAGGTATTTATCTTTTAAGTTTTTGGCCCATTCATCTGCTTTACAATCCATGAAAATCTGTAAGGCCTTTTTCACTTTGTCCGGGTCATTATTTTTTAATAAATATAGCAACTCCTTTTTTTGAGCAGCGCCGGCCACTTCGGATGCGTATATGGTAAGGAAGGTTTTTTTGTTGGCCATAATATCCCCACCCGGCTGTTTACCGAATTTTTGGGGATCTCCGAATGCATCCAGGTAATCGTCCTGCAGTTGAAAAGCGATTCCAAGGTTTTTTCCGAACTCATACAAATGATCCTGGTTGCCAGTGCCGCTTCCGCCCAGTATGGCTCCCATTTTTAAGCTGGAAGCCAGCAATACCGATGTTTTCAGCGTAATCATGTGCATGTATTCATCCAATGTAACCTGTTCCTTTTTTTCAAAATCCATATCCAACTGTTGTCCTTCACATACTTCTTTCGCGGTTTTGTTAAAAATCTGCATAATCCTGTGCAGGTAAAGCGGTGCTATCCTATTCAAATATTCGTAAGCTGCAACGATCATCACATCTCCCGCCAGCAAAGCGGTGGATTCATTGTATTTTAAATGTACGGTTTGCATGCCACGGCGAAGCGGCGCCTTATCCATAATATCGTCATGAATAAGCGTAAAGTTGTGAAACAGTTCTATTGCATTGGCCACATGCCAGGCATCGGGTTGAATGGTATCGAATAATTCATTTCCCATCAGGCACAGTACCGGCCGGATCCTTTTTCCGCCTATGCTCAGAAAATATTGCGCAGAGTCGTACAATGCCGGCACCGAATCAGGAAAATGCCGGATATTAAATTTTTCGGAGAATTGTTTTGCCAGGGTTTCGAAAGAATACATCATGTTGTTTAAATAAGCCTGAAG
>CAYMKT010000058.1:0-6436 GCA_964391065.1 uncultured Terrimonas sp.
CCTACCACCGGCTCCCATCGTTTGAACCTGGCAGGAGGGGTAAATTCGTTTGGCACAACCATCGGACCCATTGCGGTAGCATTGGCTTTATTTGGCCACGCTTCCGTGAGTGAAACCGATATTGAAAATGCTTCCATCAGTTCCATGAACTGGTTGTATATAGCGGTGGGTGCATTGTTCCTGCTTTCGGCATTGCTGTTTACCACGAGTAAAAAACTACCGAATGTAAAAGAAGAAGATAGCTTTGAACATGCCCCGAAGGCAATGTGGCTGTTGATTGTAATTACCATTGTAATGGTTTTGATATTCGGAATTATTTTCGCCAGCTATCGCGGCCTCGCGGTGAATGAACAACTCAGCCCTGAAGTGAGTTTACGCAATATGTGGCTGCTGGTAGCAGGATTGGTTTTTATGATTGCCAGTTTTTTTACCGCCAACGCTAAGGCCCAAAAGAAACCTGCCGGTTGGGGTGCCATGAAATATCCCCAGTTGGTATTGGGCATGCTGGCTATTTTTTTGTATGTGGGTGTGGAGGTAACCATTCAAAGTAATTTGGGCGAGCTATTAAAACAACCCTCATTTGGAGGATATAGTGAAAAAGATCTTGCCCCTTTTATATCGCTCTATTGGGGTAGCCTGATGATTGGCAGGTGGACAGGAGCCATTACCGTTTTTAATCCAACCCGTTCAACACGTACCTTATTGTGGATACTTGTACCCTATATTGCTTTTGGAGTGGTGATTGCCGCCAACCTCATTGCCGGCAATGATTTTACACCGCTGTACGCCTATGCCGGCGTAATTATATTCCAGGTTGCGGGCTTCTTTTTAGGTAAAGAAAAACCTACCGAAACGTTGATGATATTTGGCGGGCTTGGCGTAATTGCCATGCTGGTTGGTTTATTTGCATCGGGCCAGATAGCCACTTATGCCTTTTTGAGTGGTGGTTTGTTTTGCTCCATTATGTGGCCCAGCATATTTTCTTTAGCAACTGCAGGATTAGGAAAGTATACCGCGCAGGGATCAGCCTTTTTGATTATGATGATACTGGGCGGAGCGATTATCCCACCCCTCCAGGGAAAATTAGCCGATATTCCTTCTGTTGGTATCCATCAATCGTATTGGATAGCGGTTTTATGTTTTGTTTATCTTGCATTTTACGCTTTCCGGGTAAAATCCGTTTTAAAATCGCAGGGCATTGATTACAGTGCCCTTGATGGAGGTGGCGGACATTAATTACTTTACACACTAAAACCATAAATATCCGTTTTCAATAATCTATTTTTTATGAACCAGGAGTATGCAATTGGCATTGATATAGGAGGAACGAATACTGTTTTTGGCATTGTTGATCATCGCGGAGACACCCTATACCGGGGCGCCGTATCGAGCAGGAAGCACGAAAGGATAGAGGATTATATTGATGAATTGTATGAGGCGCTGCAACCGGCTATTCAGCAGGTGGGTGGTATAAAAAGCATCAAAGGCATCGGCATCGGAGCGCCTAATGGCAACTTTTATAGCGGCACAATCGAATATGCGCCAAACCTGGTGTGGAAAGGCATTATACCCATCGCCAGCATGGTAACCGAAAAATTTGGCGTACCCGCGGCGTTAACCAATGATGCCAATGCCGCAGCAGTGGGTGAGATGATGTATGGGGCGGCAAAAGGAATGAAAGATTTTATTATGATCACGCTTGGTACAGGCGTGGGGAGTGGTATTGTAGCCAATGGACATTTGATTTACGGCCATGATGGTTTTGCAGGTGAACTGGGGCATACTATGATCATCCCTAACGGTCGCTTACACGCTGGCACCGGCATGTACGGCTCATTAGAAAGTTACGCATCGGCCACCGGCGTTGCCAATACCGCCCGCGAGTTCCTGGAACAAAGAAGGGAGCAGGATAGCCTGCTCAGGAACTATCCGATGGATGCGATTGATTCGCGGGTTGTATACGACTGCGCCATGCAGGGCGACCCGATAGCAAAGGAAGTGTATGAATACACAGGAATGATTTTGGGAATGGCGCTCTCCAATTTCGTGATGTTTTCGTCGCCCGAAGCCATTATATTATTTGGGGGGATGACCAAGGCCGGGGATTTGATTTTGAAACCCACAAAAGAACATATGGAGAAAAACCTGCTCCCTATTTTTCAAAATAAAGTAAAATTAATTTTCAGTGAATTGAAGGAAGCTGATGCTGCTATATTGGGCGCAAGCGCATTGGTTTGGGAAATGAAAGCATAACGATGCTGAGCCGGAAATATTAATATTCAAAAAAATACCAGGGCGACGGGCCACGCTCAGACGCCGGCAAAAATTCGGGCATTTCTACATTAATCTGGAGGGATGCTTTTTCTTTTATCTGAACCTTTTCTTTAATTACTTTTTCGTAGCCCTCTTTTTCAAAAACGAGTTTGTAGGTTCCCGGTTTCAGCATTACAAACCGGTACCCGCCATTCATGTCCGTTAATGCCATTTTTTCTTTTTTTGAATGAAGAATAGCCGTGATGTTAACGTCCCTGATGGGTTTGCTATCTCCATCCATTACCATTCCGCTAACCCCCTCCTCTTCCACTCTTTTGCCCGGATCTCTTGTATCGGCCATTACAGCCGAAAAAACGAACATTAAAGCAATTAAAAAGAAAGCTGGTTTCCGTTTCATGCTATTAAGTTAAATCTTTTTTGAGAGGATTGGCAAGCGCCTGTTCAAATTCATGGTAAATCTGCCTAACGATAGTTTCGGCCGGCAGTATGTTGTTCACCAATGCACTCGATTGTCCGATTTCCAACTCCCCTTCTTCGAGGTTGCCTTCAAACATTCCCTTTTTGGCCCGGCCTTTTCCCAGCAATGCTTTCAACTCATCTACGTCAGCGCCCCGGTTTTCGGCTGCCTTCACCTGTTCAAAAAATGCATTCTTCAGCAAACGTACAGGCACCACCTGCTTTAATGACAACAGCGTGTCGCCTTCTGTTGCATGGATAACCGCGTTTTTAAAATTAATATGTGAGGATGCTTCCTCGCTGGCAACAAAACGGCTTCCCATTTGTACGCCTTCCGCCCCCAATACCATCGCTGCCAGCATCTGCCTGCCGGTAGCAATACCACCTGCGGCAATAACCGGAATGGACACGGCATTACAAACCGCCGGCAACAAAACCATAGTGGTGGTTTCTTCCCGGCCGTTATGCCCGCCGGCCTCAAAGCCTTCTGCCACCACCGCATCGCAAGCTGCCTGTTCCGCCTTTTGTGCAAATTTACTGCTGCTCACAACATGCACTACTGTAATGCCGTTTTTTTTCAATATACCAGTCCATGTTTTTGGGTTTCCCGCAGAAGTAAAAACCACTTTCACCTTTTCTTCAATCACAACCTGTATGTGTTTTTCAATGTCGGGATACAACAATGGAATATTTACCCCAAAAGTTCGATTAGTAGCCGCCCTGCATTTTTGAATATGTATTCTTAAAACGTCGGGGTACATGCTGCCACTCCCTATTAGGCCCAATCCCCCGGCATTGCTTACAGCCGATGCCAGTTTCCACCCGCTTGCCCAAACCATGCCGGCTTGTATGATGGGGTATTCAATATTGAAAAGCTTTGTTATGCGGTTGGAGAACAACATCAAAATTTGAAATTAGCGATTTCCGATTTGAAGTCTTCAGTTATCTCTGTTATGATGTACGTTTTAAAAACTTCCGGCGAAAAAACTTCATAGTCATAGTAACTTAAAAGTCCATTATCTGTTTTATAAGAATCAACGATTTGTAAAGTGTCATTTGATTGGTAGTACGCACTTGTTTGATTATTTAATACAAATGAATCGAGAATTTTTATAAAATTATTTGATTTTTGAAATTTTCGAACTATTACCGTATCAGTCTCATTGCTGGAGAAATTAACAAAGCTAATTGTGGAAGTACAATTGCTGCAAGGATAATTGCAGGATATCAATGCTGCCCAAAGAAAAAATAGAAAAACCCATACTTGTCTCAGGAATAGGCAATTTAAAGTCAGGAATTCCCTGAGATCATAATTATTTGGTGACTGTGACTCATAATTGGCGTACAACTATTGTGTTTATGCAAGAGGTACTTGGCCCAATGCTGATAGCTGATAGCTCATACCTGATACCTCTTCAGTATCATCCCAAATCAATCTGCGTATTGTCGCCAATATTTAAGGACCGGGTTTCGCCCTTGATTTCTGTATCACTACCAATAAGCGAATTGTGTAAAACCACGTCGAACAAATTGGCAAAGGAGCCAATGATGGAATCGCGCACAATGGAATAGGTAATCTTGGCGTCCTCACCAACAGCCACGTTGGGACCAATGATGGAGTTATTGATTTCACAACCCCTGGCAATGCTAACGGGCGGAACAATAATCACGTTTTCAAAAACATGATCGGGTGAGATCTTGCCGCCAAGCTTTTTCATCAAAATCGTATTGCTTTCCAGCAGGCTGTCTATCCGGCCGCAGTCGAACCAGTTTTGTACTTTAAACGGCTTGAATTCAACCCCGCGCAATATCATACATTCCAATGCGTCTGTTAAGCTGTACTCATTTTTACTGCGTACGCCATCCCTGATATTGTTTTCGAGACAGGTAAACAAAAACTGGGTGTCGCGTATCTTGTAAAGTCCCACCAGGGCCAGGTTCGACTTAGGAATCTGCGGTTTCTCTACCACTTTGGCGATAAGCCCGTTTTCGCCCATTTCTGCCACGCCAAAATTCCTGGGATCATCCACTTTTTTTACGCCAAGCATCGATCCTTCGCTGTACAAAACCTCTGTAACATTGAATTCGCAAATGGTATCGCCTAACGCGATAAAAACTTCGTCGGCGCCAACGATATCCTTGGTAAGAAAAATGGCATGCCCCAATCCCTGGCGCTCGTTCTGATAAACAAAGTGACAAACCAGGTGTGGATAGTGCTGTTTTACATAATCCTGTATCTTATCGCCGAGGTAGCCAATAATAAAAACAAATTCCTTTATGCCCGCTTCTGCCAACTGGTCTACAATAATACTAAGCACTGTTTTTCCGGCAAGTGGTATGAGCGCTTTGGGTTGGGTATAGGTATGTGGACGTAATTTAGTTCCGGCCCCGGCTACGGGTATAATTGCTTTCATGGTATATGCGGCATTAATGGCTTTAAACGGTGAAAATAGCAAAATTCGGGATTGTTGCACTATTTTTGCGCCATGCAAAAAGACACTCAGATATTCGATCTCCTTCACAAAGAATTGGAACGCCAGCGCAGCGGTATTGAATTGATCGCTTCAGAAAACTTCACCTCCTTGCAGGTAATGCAGGCTATGGGCTCTGTACCCACCAATAAATACGCGGAGGGCTACCCCGGCAAACGCTTTTATGGCGGTTGCGATGTGATAGATGAAATTGAAACCCTGGCAATCGAACGCCTCAAAAAAGTTTTTAATGCCAGTTGGGCAAATGTGCAGCCACATAGCGGCGCCCAGGCTAATACAGCGGTTTTTTTGGCCTGTTTAAAACCGGGTGATAAGATTTTGGGACTAGACCTTAGCATGGGTGGCCACCTTACCCATGGCAGCCCTGCCAACTTCAGCGGTAAAAATTACCAGGCACGCTTTTACGGGGTTAAAAAAGAAACCGGCGTTGTGGACTACGATCACCTGGAAGCTACCGCCAAAGCCGAAAAACCAAAGCTCATCATTTGCGGAGCTTCTGCCTATAGCCGCGACTGGGACTATAAACGCATTCGGGAGGTGGCCGATTCCATCGGGGCTTTAGTGCTGGCCGACATTGCACACCCCGCAGGGTTAATTGCAAAGGGCCTACTGAATGATCCATTTGAACACTGCCATATTGTAAGCTCTACTACCCATAAAACGCTCCGTGGACCAAGAGGCGGAATTGTTATGATGCGGAACGACTTTGATAATCCATTCGGTGTAAAAGATCCTAAAGGAAATATACGGCCCATGAGCGCCCTCCTTGATCTCGCCGTATTTCCGGGTATGCAGGGCGGACCGCTGGAACATGTAATTGCAGCCAAAGCAGTATCATTTGGAGAAATATTGACAGACGAATATACACAGTACGCCAAACAGATTATTACGAATGCACAGGCCATGGCTGAAGCATTTGTAAAGAGAGGATATAACCTGATCAGCAACGGCACCGACAACCATTTAATGCTCATTGACCTGAGAAATAAAAACCTGACTGGTAAAAAAGCGCAGGAAACATTAGACAAGGCACATATTACCTTAAACAAAAACGCTGTTCCTTTTGATGATAAAAGTCCGTTTGTTACTTCGGGCATAAGGGTAGGCGTACCTGCCATTACCACGCGCGGACTGAAGCAGGACCAGATGGAACCTATTGTGGATATGATCGACACGGTGTTGAGCAATACAGAAGACGATAAGAAAATAGAAAC
>CAYMKT010000058.1:6536-21969 GCA_964391065.1 uncultured Terrimonas sp.
TGGATATGATCGACACGGTGTTGAGCAATACAGAAGACGATAAGAAAATAGAAACCGTGAAACATGATGTGCATGCATTCATGAAAGATTTTCCTTTATATCCTGAATTGGAGGTAAGTGAAGCGGTTACAGCGTAGGGGGAGAAGGTAGCAGGTACCAGGTATTAGGTGTCAGGTATTAGGTATTAGGTAATAGGTATTAGGTATTAGGTTTTGGCAATCGGCTATCAGCTTTGGGCTATGAGAAATACTTGTAGCAAGCGATGCGCCGTGGGCAATGAGAAATGAGATTTGAGCTGATGGGAGGCTGCTGATCGCTGAAAGCCACGAGCAATGAGCGGTGGGTATAAGTAACTATTCACTAACCGGGCGAACATCTTTTTTTAAAAAACACTCAACAACAATCCACCATGTTACAACGTATTCAGTCGCTTTGGCTTTTGCTTGCAGGTATTTTTGCTTTTCTTACGATCCGCCTTTCCATTTACAACGGCACTAAACCGGTAAACGAGGTCAATGAATACAATGCCCTTAATGCAGGCAGTAGTTTATTCCTCCTGGTATTTACCGTGGCATTGGGTTTAATTTCAATCATTGCTATCTTTTTATACAAAAACAGGGGCATGCAAATGAAACTATGCCTGGTAGCGCTGGGAGTGTATGTTATTTGCTGCGTTTTGTATTTTATGCAGATCAGGCAATTTAACGTGGGCGCCCTGAGCTTGTGGTCCGGGCTTTATTTTTTAATCCCCGTACTACTGTTATTGGCGATGAACGGAATACATAAAGACTCGAAGCTGATCAAAAGCATAGACCGTTTACGTTAACAGCCAAATCTAAATGTGCAATATCGTCTTATTGTATTCCCCAGGGGATGAACGCCGGAGAAGTGGAAGTCATTTTATTGTCGCAAATTATTCTAATAGTAATCCTGTAGTTATTTTAACCCCAAAGCAGCTAACCCCTGCTCAAATACAACGTCTACCGGTATTCCCTTTTCCGACAATTGATCAAGATCGGATTGTAAGTCAGGTTTAATTACACTTTTATCTTTTTGCAAAGCTTCTACACCGGCTTTGTCGCCATCACCCTGCAACGTAAGTATAAGTTTGCTCAAATCGCTGATTGTTATTTTGAACTTATCGAAATTTACTTTGTAACGCCCTTCTGCTGTTTTCTCAAACGCCCCCTTTTCCTGGAAGAAATTAAAATTGAGCATATTGGCTTTACCGTGTGCACTGGCAGCGCCAAAACGCACCGAACGCAGGATACCTGCCATATAGGTGGTATAGTAGCTTTCAAGACTTCCCTGCAACTCTCCTTTCTCCACCAGTTTCGTTACCATATACAATCCCAGAATATCGGCTTTCGCTTCTTCGAGCCATGAGGATTGCTCCTGCAAAGCGGCGCGCACCGTTCCTTTGCCGTTTACAGTTGTTTTAACACCCAGCCCATGCGCCACTTCATGAAACATTACATTAGAGAAAAATGCATCGAACTGGATTTTAGATAACTGCGATTTATCAATGAGATGATCGGCAATCGGCATCAGTATCTTATCAAACTTGGCGCGCATAGCGTTTTTGAGTTGCGACCGTCGCGTGCCTTTACTTTTCTGGATCGCTTCGTCGTTAGGAAGATTAACCGCAATGGTTTTGGATCCGGAATTACAATCGCCGGCATAATAGATAACGTCGTAAGCATTAAGCTCCGAATCCGTTCCGGGTTTTTCGGATTTGTATTTTCCATCAACAGGCAGTCCATTCTGCAGCTCGGGTAGCATTCCAACGAACTTTGCCAACAGTCTGCTCCATTCTTTATCCTTAACCAGCACATATGCTTCAAAAGATGTGCGGTAGTTGAACAGTTTATCTTCATAATTCTCAATAGGGCCTATTATAAAATCAATCCCGTTTGTTTTCATATCGAGCCAGGCTATATCACTGACAGTATACCGGCTTGTAAGTAATGCCCGGGCACGGAGTTGCAAATATTTTTTTAACCCGCTGTCTTCGGCGAGTGCCGATGCCTGCACAAGCAATGCCGAAGCCTTTTCCAATTGTTGCTTATACTCCTCGTGATAAGGCACAGAATAGAGTTTACCGCTTGAGTTTCTTTTCACAATCGAATAGTATCCCTTCTTATCTGTTATATCTGCCTTTTCAAATTCCTCCCTGGTTATGTTTGCCGGGTAAAAATTAACTCCGGGCGGCTTGGTTCCCACCCCCGCCACAAAAGGCGTATCATTATTCAGTCTATCCCAGGGACCGTAGTTAATGCGTATAAATGCCCGTGCTTTCTCGTCCGTCACAGCGTTCAGCAAACTGTCCTTATTGCCGTAGGTCTGCAGCCAGAACAATTCATCCATAATACCAGCGGCTTCAATAAGCAGGGGCAACATCTGCTTTTCTTTTGCGGTAAGTTGAGACAGGTCGGTGGTGAGCTTTACCTTTTCATAAATGGGTAAACGCTTTGCCGCATAGGATACGGAAGTATCTTTTAGCGCTTCTGTTTTCGCTTCGGTTTCATTGACGCCGCTATTGCAAGATAATACCGTGCATAATGCCGCCACTAACAGAAGCCCGTAGTAATTTCTCATGATGCTGTTTTGAAATGAAGGGTCAAATGTATACAAAACATTAAAATAAGTAATAAGGTTATTTAAGACGAATGAGGACAAGAAGATAATTTATTGATGGCTTACTTATTGGGGTTAATTACATTTGTACAAATAACTATTATGGCAGACCAACAACCGAATCAACTGAATATTGAAATTTCTGAAGAAATTGCCGAAGGCATTTACGCCAATCTCGCTATTATTACACACAGCCATGCCGAATTTGTGGTAGATTTTGTTAACGTAATGCCGGGCACGCCAAAGAGCAAAGTAAAGTCGAGGCTTATCCTCACCCCGCAACATGCCAAACGTTTTATGAACGCATTAATTGATAACGTAAAGCGTTTTGAAGCAGCCAACGGAGCCATACAGGACATCGAAGAAGTGCAGATACCCATGAATTTTGGCGGACCAACAGCGCAGGCCTGAGAAGCGGTGTTAGGTATCAGGCGCCTGGTCGATAGCTGATACCAGTGTCCAGCCGGTCCAGCGATACCTAAAACCTGCTCATAGCTGATAGCCGATACCTAATACCTGTTACCTGATACCTGATACCTAATCCCGCTCGTTTACTCAAACCCGTGCACTTTTCAAAGTTTTTGTTTTCATTTCCAGCATGTAGTTTCGCAGCCTTATGACAGATTTCGCACCATATATTGCATCTAAATTAAATATCCGTACACAACAGGCCGAGACCGTATTGTCGCTGCTCGCCGAGGGCGCTACCATTCCATTTATTGCCCGTTACCGTAAAGATAAGACCGGTGCGCTGGATGAGGTGATCATACAGCAGATTGAGGATGAAGCCAAAACCATGAAGGCTTTTACAGAAAGGAAAACCGCCATTGAAAAATCCATTACCGAACAGGAAAAGATGACCGACGCTTTGCAGCAAAAGTTAGATGGTGCGGCAACCCTGGCAGAACTGGAAGATATTTATTTACCATACAAGCCCAAGCGGAAAACCAAAGCGCAAACAGCCCGGGAAAACGGGCTGGAACCATTGGCTCTGTTTATCCTTGAACAACAAGAAAGCGACCTTGAAGCCGAAGCCCAAAAATACTTTTCTGAAAACATAAAAACTACCGACGAAGCCCTGCAGGGCGCAAGGGATATTATTGCAGAGCAGATCAATGAAGATGCACAGGTACGTGCTGCAATGCGTAAACTGTTTGCAGATAAAGCCACCCTGCAAAGCAAAGTGGTAACCGATAAGGAAACCGAGGGCATAAAGTTTAAAGATTATTTTGAATACACCGAACCCGTGATGAAAGTGCCTTCGCACCGTGCACTGGCTGTATTGAGAGGTTTTGTGGAGGGCGTATTGCGTATTGCCATAGCGCCGGGGGAAGAACAGGCCCTGGAACAGATAGAAACCATGTATGCCAAAGGCATAAGCGAAAGCAGCACGCAGGTAAGAAAGGCGATTAAGGATGCCTACCGGCGGTTGCTGCAACCCGCTTTGGAAACGGAGTTCAGAACCATGCTGAAACAACAGGCAGACGAAGAAGCGATCAATGTTTTTTCTGAGAATTTAAAGCAACTGTTGCTGAGCGCCCCGCTGGGTGGCAAAAGGGTACTGGCCATTGATCCCGGTTACCGCACGGGCTGTAAAGTGGTTTGCCTGGACGAAAAAGGCGACTTAAAAAAGAACGACCTCATTTACATCCACGAGCCCGGCAAACTGGTGGATGCAGAACATATAACAAGGCACCTGGTGAATGCATTTCATATTGAAGCCATTGCCATTGGCGATGGAACGGCCGGAAGAGAAACCGAACAGTTCATCAAAAAACTAAACCTGGGACTACCTGTTTTTTTGGTGAATGAGGATGGCGCTTCCATCTATTCTGCCTCCGAAATAGCAAGAGAAGAATTTCCGGACTACGATATCACAGTACGCGGCGCCGTTAGTATCGGCCGGCGTTTGATGGACCCGTTGGCCGAACTGGTAAAAATAGATCCCAAAAGCATTGGCGTAGGACAATACCAGCACGACGTAAACCAGTTTCGTTTAAAGGAGAAACTGGACCAAACCGTAGTGAGCTGTGTAAACCAGGTGGGCGTGAATTTAAATACGGCAAGCAAACACCTGTTGGCTTATGTGAGTGGTATTGGCGGTACACTGGCGGATAATATTATCAAATACCGGAACGAAACCGGCGGATTCACCAACCGCAGCCAGTTGCTGAAAGTGCCCCGCCTGGGTGGAAAGGCATACGAGCAATGCGCCGGCTTTTTGCGCATCAAGGAAGGCGACAACCCCCTGGACGCAAGCGCGGTGCATCCCGAGGCCTATGAAGTGGTAAAAAAAATGGCGGCTGATAATAAAGTGGCCCTTCAAAGCCTCGTGGGTAATGAAGCCCTTATCAAAAACATCAGCGTTAAACAATACATCTCCGAACAGTTTGGTGAACACACTTTAGAGGATATTCTTAAAGAATTACAAAAGCCCGGACTTGATCCCCGCAATGAGGTACAACAGTTTGAGTTTGCGGCCATTTACAGCTTAAACGATGTACAGGTGGGAATGGTAGTGCCCGGCATCGTAACCAATCTCACCCGCTTTGGAGCTTTTATTGATATTGGCGTAAAACAGGACGGGCTGGTGCATGTATCGGAAATTGCGCACAAATATATTCAGGATCCCAACGAGGTATTAAAGCTCAACGATAAAGTAAACGTAAAAGTGCTGGAAGTAGACACCCTGCGAAAACGCATTGCCCTTTCTATCAAACAAACTTTAGAAGCCCCGCAACGACAGGAATACAGGAGGGACAGTGCAAAACGCTTTGAAAAAAAGGCAAAAGAAACCGATGTGGCTTCGGGCTCGCTTACCGATGCGCTGAGTGCATTAAAGAAAAAATTCGGGAAGTAATTTTCTGCGGGTTATGCCTTTCATCAAAGGTACTTGCAATAAAAGCTACACAAAAGCCTGATGGATAGATGGTGATGGTTGCGAGAACCAACGCGGACCATCGGCTGTCATGTACACACAATCTTCGTGGCGAACACCAAATTCGCCAACAATAGAAATAGTAGGCTCAATGCTGAAGCACATTCCGGGTTGCAATAATTGTTGATTGCCTTTTACCATATTTCCCCACTCATGCCCGTCCATGCCAATACCGTGCCCGGTACGATGCGGTAACCCCGGTAGCCGATACGCCGGACCGAAACCTGCATCTGTTATTACTTTCCGTGCTGCCGCATCCACAGTTTCGCAGGCGGCGCCAATTTTTGCTGCGGCAAACCCGGCTAACTGCGCTTTTTGTTCCAGGTTCCATATTTCCGCTTGCCGTTTGGTGGGCTCTCTTCCAAATACAATCGTTCTGCTGATATCCGAACTATATTCCTCTACCCTGCAGCCGCAATCCATCAATACCATATCTCCTTTTTTCAAATATTGCGGCTTGCCGCTACCATGGGGAAATGCCGAATCCTGACCGAAATTTGTCAGCGCAAAATCATGTTCCGCACCCAGCCTTTGATGCATTGCGGCAACGATCTTTGAAAAATCACCAGGAGTCATTCCTTCCTGTAAACCGCTGATCCCGGCTTTCATGGCTTGCACCGTAATATCAGCCGCCCTTTGCATTAAAGCAATTTCCGCTGGTGATTTTATCAGTCGACAGGGAACCGTAACAGGGTCGCCACTCACATATTGAAACTGCGGGGCCGCTTTTTGAACACCATCTGCTATAAAAAACCTTAGTTGCTCTTCCAAAGCAATCTTACCGGAAGATATACGAGCGTCATTGAGCACATTCGCAATTTGCACGTAAGGACTCTCATCTTCCTGCCATAGGTATACCTTTTCCCCAATTGTAATTAAAGTCCTGAGACGTGATTCTTCAAATGCCGGACAAACATACATCACTGCTCCTTTTGCCGGGACGATGGCCACCATGGCACGCTCGCTGGGCCACCAGCGAATGCCTGTAAAATATTCCATTGAAGTGCCGGCATCCAGTATCAGCGCTTCCATTCCCCCGGCCTGCAGCAAGTGCTGCGCTTTTTCAATTCTTTCTGCTCTTTCCTGTGGCGCGATGGGCGGCACTTTTTTAATCTTGCTCCCGGGAATCTCCGGTTCCTCTTTTCCTGCCTGCTTTTTTGTTGTAGATGTACAGGATTGAATGCCGGTAAGCATACCTGAAACCACCGTTATAGCAGAAATATTGATAAAAGTTCTTCTTTTGAAATGCATAGAAAAGATGAATGATTTGAATAAAGGATGAGGTGATCTCAAGATAGTTTTTTTATTCAATTTTCTGCCTCGAATTTGGTAATGATCACAGGCTTTACATTTCAAGCAGTATATTTGACATTATCACCATACACACGGCATGGATATACTAAACGCCTATTCCCTTTTTGACTGGATATTGATGGCAATTGCTGCCTTTTTTATCGGGCTTTCCAAAGCAGGTTTAAGGGGTGTTGACATGCTGAATATTACCATACTGGCGATTGTATTAGGCAGTAAAACCTCTACGGGTATGGCGCTTCCCCTGTTATGCGTTGCCGATTTTATAGCGGTTAAATATTATCACCGGCATGCCCAATGGAGCCACTTTTGGAAATTGATGCCCTGGATGGTGATAGGAATACTGATCGCAGTTATTGTGGGCAAGGGCATGGACGAAGTTATTTTTCGAAAAGTAATCGCGGTGATTATTTTACTGGCAGTGTTGATTATGCTAATCTTTGAACTGCGTAAATCGGTGGCTGTGCCTACCAATAAATTGTTTGTTGTGGTTATGGGATTATCGTCGGGCTTTACCACCATGCTGGGTAACCTGGCCGGCGCTTTCTCGAGTATTTATTTTTTAGCCATGCGCTTACCCAAAAATGATTTTATTGGCACAGTAGCATGGGTGTTTTTTTTCGTAAATCTTTTTAAACTCCCCTTCCAGGCGTTTTACTGGAACAATATCCATGCTTCAACACTGTATACCGGTTTGGTATTGCTGCCCGCATTAATAGCCGGTTTTTGGGCAGGCGTAAAAATTATTGTGGCTATTAAAGAAACCAGTTACCGCAAAGTGGTGATTGTACTCACTTTTATTGGCGCCCTGTTTATTTTTTTCAAGAAGTGATGCCTGGAATGATCCCTGCGTGAGGAAGGAAGCGAAGCTTGTACCAAACGGGAACTTGCGAAAGACTGGACGCAGACCTGGTGATGAATGCGATAGAAACAGAACACGGGCAACCAAAAGGCCCGGAGATACTGCCAACGGCGATGCAGCTTTTACTCAAAAACAATTGCTTATCCCCTGGCGAGTTTTTTGATGTCTGAAGTTTCAAGAATTTTTTTGGGGTAGCCGATGGTTACCGCATTGATCATTGCGCGGCCCAACTCCTGCATCGTTACTACGCTTTTGGGAGAAAAAACTTTAATGATTTTTACGATAAACTTGTAGGCAGACTTCCAGTTTTTCTGGTCAGGGAATGGCTGCATGGCTCCCGGTCTAAAACTGTATGCTGCTTTAAACGGAAGCTTCGCCAGGTCGTTTTCCGTTTTGCCTTTCACTCTTGCCCACATGATCCGCCCTTTTTCGGTACTGTCGGTATGGCTGCCCGATACATAAGTAAAAACCATAGCGCTGTTCACTTCCAGTAACGCCTTTGCAAATGCCAGCGTGGTATCGTAGGTAATGCGCGTGTACCTGTCTTCCTTCATCCCTACCGAACTGATGCCGGCACAAAAAAAGCAGGCATCATACCCTTTAGTATGCTCCGCAAACTGGCTGAGTTGAAAAAAATCAGCTACAATCAATTCCTTAAGTTTGGGATGCTGTAAGGAGTAGTGCCTGCGGTTAATGATCAGCACTTCACTTACAACGGGGTTTTGCAAACATTCAAACAATACGCCCTCACCCACCATGCCCGTGGCGCCCGTAATGATTACTTTTATATCATTCATATTATTTGAATTTATCTATCAAAGATCGGCAGAAAAACAAGAAGTCCGTTTTATTTGAAATCGCCGAAGCATTCCATACCCCCTGTTGAGGTAGATTACGCCCGTTATTTTTCTGCTAAGCAGGAATACATCATGCGTGGGCCGTAAATCGATTTTCTTTCACCCAGTTTTGTAATGCGGGTAAACCCAAAACCAGAAAATAACATTTCCAGATTTTTAAAAGTTACCGGATAAGGAACCCATGGGTTGGCTTCGTTGGATTCATACTCTACCATAATAAACCGGCCATCCTTATTCAGATAAGGTATTAATCTATCGATGAGTGCGGTCTTGTCTTTCACAAAATGGAGGGAATTCGCCATCAAAATACCATCAAGATTATGAAACGGCAATGGTTCTTTTTCAAAGTCGGCCTGTATGAATTCTATTTCAACATTGTTTAATTGCGGGAGCACCCTGGCACTCCGGTCAACAGCATAAACCTTACTGCAGGGCGCCAGGTTATTTGCCAATGTGAGCGTAAATAAGCCATCGCCGCATCCTAAATCTGCCCATCGCTGAAAGGATTTAACCTTGCTAAAAGCAGGTTTAATTAGTGATTCGGCATCTCCTGTTTTCATTTGAACGAACTGGCTTATATCAATAGAAAAGTTGATTAGAACTGGAACTGCTGCCAGCAACAAATGCTGCAAAGACTTATCAAATACGCGAATACCTATCGCTCATTCGGGGTCGAAGGCCATCTTCACCCATTTCAAACCTATCCGTTCCCTTTGTTTTTTGTTTCTTATTTCTTATTTTTTGTTTCTTGTTTTTTGCTTCTTGTTTTTTGTTTCCTGCTGCTTTCCAGCTTTCTCCTCTCCCTCCCCTATTCTTCAAAAAAATCAAGTTCCGCAATAGCCAATGATTTTCCATTGGCTGCTATTGCCGTAGCTGCAATACGTATATAACGGGTACGCACAGGTGTTGCGAAATAATGATTCCGGGTGGAGGGATCGTTAACCAGGTTTCCAAATTCAAACGCACCCGCTTCCTTCCATGTTTTACCATCATCGCTTATTTGTATACTGCCTTTTTCCATCATGCCCTCCGTATGTTGTTGCTGCGGGGTATATGCAAATCCTTTTAGCGTATACTCCCTCCCGAGATCAATCGCAATAAAATGATCCGGTCCGCCCTCAGCCGACTGCCAGTACGTTTTTTCATTCGCATCAAACGCCCTAACAGCAGGATGGTTCCGGGTTTCGCTGCTGGCTGCTACCAACTGCCAGTTTTGCTTAATCACCCCAAATACTTGAGTAGCCACCGCACCAACGGCTTTTTTATCGATCGCCACCGCTTTAATACTGCCTTTTTCCCATTTAAACGGGGCATCGTATCGCAGCGACTCAACGCCAGGTTCACTGCCGTCGGTTGTATAATATATGCTGTAGCCCATGTTTAAATTCTTTGATGCATTTTCGCCATGCGGGTTCCAGTTAAAGTTTTGCTGCTGCGGCGCTATGGTTACCATTCCGCCCAGGTCTCTTGAAAACTGCAATTGCGGCGGACGGGTTGCATAATAATGTGCGGAGATATTACTGATGCCCGGCGTATAGCGCGACTCCAGTATGCGCACCCTGAATTTACCGGAAGTAATTTCCGGGAAACGTAAAATTCTTTTATAGCCGATGTTAGTAGCGCTTGCTATTTCTTTCCATTGATTATCTATCCAGGCATCAAGTGCATGCTTTTCCACGCGCTCGCTATGGGTACTGACGGCTTCCTGTAGTACCAGGCGGTTAATGGTAACGGGAGAAGGGGTAGAGATAATTATCTCCGGACTATTTTTATCAACCAATACATGGCTCTGCATATTATTGTCCAGCACCTCTTTTGGTCCATTAGCATTTTTAAACAAGTTACTGCCGTAGGTTTCCCTAATCCGTTTTCCGGTTTCTGTTAAGGTAGCCACATCTGCAGGCGAAAATTTGCCTTGCCTGTTGGGTGGAATATTAAGCAGGAAGGTTGAATTTCCGCCTACTGATCTTTCATACATATCAAATACGTCGTCTGCACTGCGCACTTTTTGATCAGTATCGTCGCGGTAAAACCAGCCTTCCCGTATAGAAGTATTGGTTTCGGCCTGCTGGTAATGCAAAAACTTTCCTTTATATAAATCTTCCCGGCTGCCTAAGGATTGGGCGGTTAAATCGTCAAACATATTCATCCGCTGGGGATCTTCCATATAAGGAATTACATTCCATTCCGTACTTCTCGTTCTGCCCGCTTCGTTCCCACACCAGCGGATATCTTCTTTGCCAAAAATCACCGCTTTGGGTGCAAGCGCATGAATCAATTTCCGCCATGCCAGGTAGCTGTATTGTTGTCCACCTTTTGTTTTAGGCGTTGCCCCATCAAACCAAACCTCATCAACAGGACCATACTCCGTTAGCAGCTCAAACAACTGGTTCATGAAATACTCGTTATAATCATCCAGTTCAAATTCGAAGGTTTTTTTGTTGGCGAATGGCCTTCCGGTAACATTCCGGGGAATGGTTCTCTTCGTGTACTTACTCAGGTTGCCGTATAAACCGGTTGCACTTTCAATCTGGAACAGATCCGCGGGAGAAAGGTAGATGCCCAACTTCAGTCCATACTTTTTGCAGGAGGCAGATAAATCTTTTAAAATATCGCCCTTCCCGTCCAGGTAAGGCGTCGACATGATACCGTGCTTTGTATAGCGGCTTTGCCACAACACAAAACCATCGTGGTGTTTTACCGTAATGATCACCATTTTCATTCCTGCGGCTTTCATGGTTTCGCACCATTGATCGGTATGCAGTTCTTTCAAATCAAATACAGCAGGATCTTCCATGCCGTTACCCCATTCCATGCGGGTGAATGTATTGGGGCCAAAATGAATGAAGGCAATAAACTCATTTTTCAATGCACTGTACTGATTGGCCGTAGGCACCACATGCGCCGCCTTGAGAATGATGTCATCTTTGGAATCAGTAGCTGCAACGGCAATGGTATTGTTTACCGGCATGGCAATGGATTTATCCTGGGCTGTGCATGGTATTGCTGCAATACCGCACAACAATACCGTTAGTATTTTATTCATTTGTTTCACGCGATGATGTTAATTTATCAGAATTAATAATGTTAACTGAAAAACCAATTACTTACCCGTCCTCCTTTCATTTATTTTTTTGCTAAAAAGATTCATCTGAAAATGGACACATTAAAGTGCACCCAAAAATTCATAAAGCAGGTGACTACTGGTATACTTTTACCCAATCCACAATCATCTGCACGGGTAAATGATCGGGATTTACTTTCCCCACCCAATTACCGCCCAGCTGCTGATCGATCATAATATAAAAAGGCTGATCGTAGGGCCACTGGCTTGGATCCACGTCCTGAACGCGTGGATAGGTAAACGTTTCCTTGCCATTTACCGTAAATACCAACCGATCGGGGTACCAGTTCATTCCAAAAGTGTTGAACGCGCTGATGTCGAGCTTTTGGGTTCCGGAGTGCGGGGGATTATCTCTTTGTTTTAGCTCCAGCGTATAGTAGGAATGGGTGGTTTGATACACCAGGTCATCAAAATTAAGATGCTCCATAATATCGAGCTCGCCATTTTTTGGATAGCTGCCATACTTTTCATTTTCGGCAAGCATCCACATGGCAGGCCAGGCGCCCTGTGCGCATTCCAGTTTGGCATGGATTTCAATCCTGCCATATTGAAAGGCAAATTTTCCTTTAGTGTAAACGCCGCCAGTTAAAAATGGTCGCGGGTCAGCAAGCGTATCGGGATTATTGATTCCCCTCAAAAACAATTTACCGCTGTCCACCCTATAACAGCGCGGATCATCGCTCATATGTTTTCCCCAATCGGCATTGTTGGGTGGAATTTTTGTCCATTTGCTGGTATCCAATGTCTGTCCTTCAAAATTGTCTTCCCAAACCAATTTCCAGTCTTTACTTTCCCGGCCTTCCTTCTGTATGTAATTATACTTGTTTGAAATAGTTGAAGGAACCACTTTACAGGCAGCAGCCAGTATGCCAAAAAAACACACAACCAAAGCGAATCTATTCATCAAAAAAAATTTATACTTTTTTCCGGGCCCTTTCAATATTTCTGTCGCTGATCACCGGCGCTATTTCCTCTCCCACGGTAAGCATATCCAATTCGTTATAACCCAATTCTGCCGGTGATGCGCCCATCCACTCACTTCGCTTTCCTTCAATCACAATATTATTCGTGGCCGGATCAACGGTGAGGGTAGCAAATAATGATTCTTTGTAGGGACATGTTCTCGATATCCAGGGATACTCCTTGTGAACAGCTTCGGCATAACTATTATGCATAAAACGATCCCCTACCCAAAAATAAGAGGCCGAATTGATATGAAGATAAGGGATATGTTTTACGCGGAGTAATGCATTGATATGAGTATGCCCATTAATTGCCAATAATATTTTATCGGAAGCCGAGCTGAGTATTTCCTGTATCTCCGCCGCATTATCAACTGCCATCGTTCCTGCCAGTGGCTGGTGCGATACGATGATAACGGGTTCCTGTATTTCTTTCAACTTCGCCTTCAACCATGCCGTTTGTTCCGGGTTAATATACGATGCGTATCCGCCCTTATGCGTGGGTGAACCTTTATCGTTTCCATCCAATACAAGAAACCAGGTACCACCTACTTTTTGCGCATAGTAACGGGAAGGCATGCCCCAATAACTGATGCACTGTTCTTTGCTGTATCCCGAATCGGTATCATGGTTCCCAATCACATGCATACGGTTTTTATGGGCAGCATTGAACATGTCGATCACCACTTTGTTTTTATCGCCAGGATAGGCGAAATCCCCCATCTGCATAATAGCATCCGGTTTATTGGCTTTCATATGATCTAAAAAAGCCGATAATCTTTGCGGACCGTCATGCATCACATCCTGGTGCAGATCAGCAATGAGCCCGATCTTTACCGCATCCTTCATTTTTTTTACTGCCGGTAATGCGGCCGCGGGTATGTTCAATGTTATGCAAGCTGTTACCGTGGTACTAATAAAATGACGACGGCTCAGGTTGTTCGGGAATTTCTGTATGGTATCTGTCATGATTTTAGCTTACAGGTTTGATGATCATATCATTTAAGACAACGATCGTTTTTTTCAGTAAGGGTTGAACAGAATTCTACGCTGGTTATTTCCTTTTTTGTCTTGACACAAAAAAGGAACAAAAAAAGTCAAGAAAGAAACGATATACAGCACGTTTCTTTCATTGCCCCTGATTTAGCAGAAGTGCTGCTGTGAATTGAACCAAGATTGTCAATTGGGCAAAGCACTTCGTTATTACACTTGCAGCCAGTCTTCCGAATGTAACACAATTGCATTTCCCGGAGAATGTTTAATTGTCAAGGTACATTCAATACTGCGTCCAGGATCGTGCTGACGATCATATATAATGAGTACTGCATTCCTTACCGATACCACAGCGTTACTCCACTTGAACATTTTTTTCACAGCAAAGCATCCAAACGCACAGTAGGGGTAAGCGTAATTGATTCATAAAAGAAGGTTCAGGCATCTGTGGGAAGCGTGCTTCGTGCAATACCACCCTCTTTCAGTAATTATTCCAGGTACGAGACAAATTTATTCGTTTTTTTAAAGCGGAATCAATAAGTTTGATCACCCGTTGAGTTCATCCTGTTAAAGCCTGCAGTCACTACCCCTATTTTCAGTAATCTCTATTGATCAAAATATTTTTAGTAAGCAATGGAGTGCGTGGCGCTGTGCCGTATAAGCGCTTATAAACGTTTGCAAGTACTTAAAAACGTATATATTCAAATCCAGTTGTGAAAAGCGGAGAGTTGGCGGTAATTTCAGGAACCTCACCCAAATCAAAATTTTAGTCAGACAATTTGGACGTTAAAATAATTTGTAATTACTTTGTAATAACAAATAGGCATGTATGGAACTTTCAGTAATAAACATCGGAAACTCAAAAGGAATACGTCTTTCAAAGACAATTCTTGAAAAGTACAGCATCAGCGATAAAATTGAACTAATTCTTGAAAAAGGTTATATCATTCTAAAGCCCAAAACTGAACCAAGAAAAGGCTGGGAAAAAGCATTTAAAAGAATGCACAAAAATGGCGATGACCAACTTTTAATGGATGATGTTTTTGAAGACGAAAATTTTGAAGAATGGAACAAGTAAATCAATATGACGTTGTATTGGTTAATCTTGACCCCACGATTGGAAGCGAAATGAAAAAGACAAGGCCTTGTGTAGTCTTATCTCCAAACGAAATGAACAAGTACTTACAGACGATTGTTATCGCCCCAATGACAAGTAGCTCAAAGCCATACCCAACAAGAGTTGAGGTAAGACATAAGGCAACGAAAGGTTGGATTGCGATTGACCAAATACGAACAATAGACCGGATACGAATAATAAAACGGTTTGAGACTTTGACCGAAAAAGAGATTGGAAAAGTTAAAAACGTAATTCAAGAAACGTTTGTGGATTAAAACTACCGCCAATAATCTGTAGGAAGCGTGCTTCGTGTAATACCACCCTCTTTCAGTATTTATTCGAGGTTCGCAGCAAATTTATTTCGTTTTTTTAGAATGGAATCAATAAGTTTGGTAACCTGTTGAGTTCATCCTGTTAAAGCCCCGCAACCACGCCCCTATTTTCAGTAATCTCTATTGATCAATATATTTTACCGGCCAATGGAGTGCTTGTCGCTCTGCCGTGTATAAGCGCTTTTAAACGTTTATAAGTGTTTAAAAACATTTAAAAGTATATTGATGATAGCGTCAAGCAGAGAGTTAGCGGTAATTCGTCGGCACCAATCATTACAAATAGTAGCGGTATGGAAACCC
>CAYMKT010000059.1:0-2306 GCA_964391065.1 uncultured Terrimonas sp.
GCTGCCCATTGTGCATCTGAATAAGGTTTGGTTACGCGGGGATCTTCGTGTATGCGGGTCACCCTGTTTTCAAATTCAAATGTAACTTCCGCCCTGTCGCTCGCGCCCACAACCGGAGCTGCGCTGCTATAGTGGGGCGTACAAGCCAGTGGTATATGTCCTTCGCCGGCAAACAATCCTGATGTGGGATCCAATCCAATCCAGCCGGCGCCGGGTATATACACTTCAGTCCATGCATGCAAATCGGTAAAGTCTGCCTCAGGCCCCGATGGTCCATCGAGCGATTTAATATCGGCAGTCAACTGTACGAGGTAGCCCGACACGAAACGGGCGGCCAGTCCGAGCTGCCTTAATATCTGCACCAGCAGCCAGGCCGAATCGCGGCATGAACCCAATGCTGTTGCGAGTGTTTGTTCGGTGGTTTGAACACCGGGTTCCATTCGTATAGAATAAGCAATATCCTGGTTTAATTTATGGTTGATGTACACCAGAAAATCAACAATACGCTTTTCACTTTTGTCAACCTGTTTCAGCCAGTTCGAAAGCAATGGACCAGGCTGTTCGGTTTCAAGATAGGGAATGAGCTCTTTTTGTAATTGGTCGCTATACTTAAAAGGGAAGTTTTCCGCGTATTCTTCCACAAAAAAATCAAATGGATTGATGACCTCCAGGCGGGCAATTACTTCCACATCGAGACAGAGCTCCGTTGTTTTTTCAGGAAAAACAACCCTCGCCTGGAAATTGCCGAAGGGATCCTGCTGCCAGTTGATAAAATGATCTTTGGGCATAATATTGAAAGAATAACTTTCAATGGGGGTTCGCGAATGAACAGCGGGTCTTAATCGAAAAATATGCGGTGAAAGATTAACAAGCCTGTCGTAATGGTAAGTCGTTTTGTGTTTGATAGCTACGCGTATTGCCATAGGAAAATATATTAAGTATAGATGTTTGGGTATGGCACAGCAATCGTTATTCTTAAATATAACAGGTTTAGTTGAATTAATGGTAAATAATTTTTAATGCCAGTGTAATGTGTTTGATGACGGCTAGCACAGCAAACCGATTGTGATGCAGCACAGGCTGATAAGCTGGCGCGCGCTTTGCAATCGGGAAGTTCAGGCGCGCCGGGTTCGTATGTATTCCATAACTTTAAGCGATAATCCTGCATAAAAAATAACTATGGCGAATGACAATCTATGGGTACCAACTAAGAGGAAATTCTATTTTGATAAATTAATCGGATTATTATTAGTGACAGCGCTATTAACCTGTGTAACCGCAAATGCCCAGGAAGAAAGTTTGCCAAAGGAAGAAAAAAAGCCCGGGTTACGGGACACGCTGGATGGCAAATTTGATTTCAGCTCTTTTGTTGTAGATGCCAAAGGGTTTATACCCGTTCCGATGATCATTACAGAACCCGCGCTGGGCGGGTTTGGGGGAATGCTGGCACCAGTGTTTCTTACCCCGGTGAAGGTGCCGGGGTATAAAGGGTATATCCCTCCAAATATAACAGCGGGAATGGGGATGTATACGGTTAACGGTAGTTGGGCAGTGGGGGCATTCCGTTCGGGCAGCTTTCCCAAACAGGGAATCAGATACCGGGCGTTTGCGGGTTATGCTGATGTTAATCTCGGCTTCTACCGTAATCTTCCCGTGGTAGGTGAAAAAGAACTTGATTTTAACATCAGGGCCTTTCCTGTTTCTTTGTCCATATCCAAAAAATTAAACAAGCGCGACGTTTACCTGGGCTTGCAGTACACATTTTCAAAAACAGAAGTCAAACCCTTATTTGATGGTGATTTACCAGGCTTTATAAAGCCTATTGATATGGACAACAACACCGCTTCACTCGGACTATTTCTTGACTGGGACAAGAGAGATAATTTTTTTACGCCCGACAAAGGATTTAGGTTCTATACGTCTTATGCACTAAACGACAATTGGACGGGCAGTGATTTCGACTATCAACGCCTGAATAGTTCGTTGCTGGTATTTGTTGACTTTCAAAAAAACTGGATCAGCGGTTTCAGGGCCGAACTGCAGCAGGCTTTTAATGATCCGCCATTTTACCTTTTGCCAAATATTAACCTTAGAGGCGTACCGTTGGCGAAGTACCAGGGTATCACTACAGCGGTGCTCGAAACAGAACAGCGGTATGATTTTTCGATGCGGTGGAGCGCCGTTGTATTTGGCGGGTGGGGACAAGCCATTGAACGCGGGGAGCGCTTTGGCACCGGCAAAAATGTATATGGTGTTGGCACGGGCTTCCGGTATCTTTTGGCAAGGGTATTCAACATCAGGGCAGG
>CAYMKT010000059.1:2406-20982 GCA_964391065.1 uncultured Terrimonas sp.
TGAAACATGTTATCTGGTCAACCCTGGAAGATACCCGTAAGTGGGTTCCGCTGGATGATGACCGTATGCCTACACTACAGGGCAAATACAAAGTGCCTCATTTTGATGCCAAAGGTGAAGCCGACCAGTTATTTATTGATGCCGGTGTTCCGGTTACTTTTTTGCGGGCTTCTTTTTACTGGGATAATTTTATTTATTTCGGAAGCGGGCCTAAAAAAGGCCCGGATGGGAAGCTGTATATCACTTTTCCGATCGACGATAAAAAAATGGCAGGTATTGCTGCTGAAGATATTGGAAAATGTGCTTATGGCATCTTTAAAAAAGGAGAGGCGCTGTTGGGCGAAACCATTGGCATTGCAGGCGAACATTTAAGCGGCAAAGAAATGGCCGATGCATTTACAAAAGCATTAGGGCAGGAAGTGCTGTTTAACAATGTAACACCCGCCACTTACCGCGGCTTTGGATTTCCGGGGGCGGATGATCTTGGAAATATGTTCCAGTTTTACCGCGACTTTGAGGCAGACTGCAACAAAGTTCGAAATGTAGCAGTTTCGAAAGAACTGAACCCGGAACTGTTATCCTTCAATATGTGGCTTGCTGAAAATGCAAAAAAGGTTCCGCTTGATTGATATATGATGACGACTGCTTTTATATGTTTGGATTGAAGTTATAGCACCAGTTTCACAAATATTGCCGTTGTATACCAGCCCTGCATTTCTTTTATCGCAGGGCTTTTTTATAGTAGCAGGAACATTCGCTAACAACAGGTGGCAAACTTTTTACAGTACAATACCAGTTATTTCATTGTCGCATAGCACCCTTAATTTGCCGTGTTTCCACCCTGCATAAATTAATAAATGCTTATAGGTTTGTTGTATGATTTTTCAACGCCTGACTTTTTTCCCAACCGGGGTTTAGCCTGGCAACCATTTACATGAATGCCAGCGCCATTGCTAGGGTTAAGATAGCGGGCTAAATATGAATTTTATGTCAAATTGAATTAACTTCCTTTGCCAAAATTGTATCACTCCAAAACAGCCGGTATGAAAAAAATATTAAAAATTATTGGTGTAATTATTTTGCTGGTAATCGCATTTGTGCTGATTGCGGGTTTATTTGTATCCAAAACCTGCCACATGGAAAGAGATATTACTATTAATGCGCCGCGCGAAAAAGTATGGAACCACGTAAGTTCACTTCGGGCTATGGAAAAATGGAATCCATGGAGAGAGAAGGATCCCAATATAAAGGCTGATTTTGAAGGGCAGGATGGCGCCTTAGGATCGGTATACCAATGGAGCGGCAATAAGGATGTAGGAAGTGGAAGCCAAACCATTACCAAACTCGAACATCTTGAGCGCGTCGAAACCCATCTTCACTTTATTGAGCCTTTTGAAGGAGAGGCGGATGCATTTACGCTTTTAGTGGATGCCGGCAACGGAACAAAAGTAACCTGGGGATTTGATACGAAGTACGCATACCCTATGAACACCATGCTATTGTTTGTTAACATAGATGAAATGATGGGTGAGGATTATAACAAGGGCCTCGCCAAATTAAAAGCGCTTTGTGAATCGGAATGAGATGCGGAAGAGCGGACGGAATGGCGCATGCAACCATATGCCTCCAACAGATAACTCAGCAGAGCAGGTACAGGGCAGGCATAAACGAAAAGCTAAACTTGTTTTGTAAACCGCTGAACGGTTGTGAGTAAATATTCTATTTCAAATGGTTTGGAGATATAGCCATCGGCCTGGCACTTAAGGCTGATTTCCTTAATATTGGCATTGGCAGAAATAATCACTACAGGTATGTGCCTGGTTTTGGTGTCGGCTTTTAACTGCCTGCAAATGTCGGCGCCATTTACTCCGGACATCCACAAATCAACCAGCAACAGGTCGGGCGCTTTTTCCAAAAAGCCCTCCAGGTCGCGGGGGTTGTCCAGCGTTTGCACCTGGTAACCTTTGTATTCCAGCACCATTTGCATAGAGTCGAGGATATCAATATCGTCATCCAGTATAATAATTCTTTTTCCGTGCATTTCATTGGGTATTTTGTACAGGAAGGCTGAAATAAAACACTGATCCTTTTCCAGGTTCGCTTTCAAAGCCTATTGTTCCATGCTGTCTTTTTATGATTTCTGCCGATATGTATAAGCCAAGTCCGAGCCCGGGAAAGGTATCGGATTGATCGCCATCTACCCGGTAAAACCTGTTGAAGATAAGAGATTGTTTGCTTTTGTCAATTCCAATACCAAAATCTTTTACGGAGCAAATAACGGAGTTGTCTTCCATTACAACCCTTACCAGTATCGTATTGGCTTTAGGAGAGTATTTAACGGCATTGGTAATAAAATTGGTCAGCACCTGGCCTATTCTTTCGCGGTCGCCTTCCAGCATGCAATCGAACAGTATTTCTGTTGTTATCGTATGACTGGGGGATATGCGTTGCAGTTCTTCCACCGTTTCCG
Organism: uncultured Terrimonas sp.; assembly: GCA_964391065.1. Classification (GTDB taxonomy): domain Bacteria; phylum Bacteroidota; class Bacteroidia; order Chitinophagales; family Chitinophagaceae; genus Agriterribacter. The sequence continues at coordinate 4,877 of CAYMKT010000059.1, forward strand.
TAACCAGACTGGAAAAAGCAAACGCTTCTGTTTTGAAATGTATTTTTCCTTCGTCCAGCCGGGTAATATCCAGCAGGTCGCTGATCAGTGAATTCAACTTATTAATCTGGGTATCCATTCGTCGCATAATGGCGGATGCGTTTTGGTTTCCCGCTGTAGAAAATTTCATCTCCAGCAATTGTGTAAATGCCTTCAACGAGGTTACGGGTGTTTTAAGTTCGTGGCTTACAACGCCCATGAATTCATCTTTTTGCTGCGACAATTTCTTGTTGTCGGTAATATCGGTACAGGAGCCTATATAGCCTTGAAAAATTCCGTCTTCATCGTAGTGGGGAACCCCGGAATTAAGAAACCACCGATAGTTGCCATTTCTATCTTTTAACCGGAATTCCATTACAAAAGTGGTTTCGTTTTTTTTGGCATTGAAAAAGTTTTCCAGCGTAATCTTTCCGTCCAACGGATGCACCGACCGGAGCCAGCCATCGCCTAATGCTTCTTTTTCCGTTTGGCCGGTATAATCATACCATTGATTGTTCAGGTAAACACAATGTCCTTCTGCATTCGCTATCCATATCAGTGCAGGTATATTGTTGGCAACATTGCGAAAACGGTTTTCACTTTCGGTGAGCCGGGCTTCCATTTTTTTGGCTTCGGTAATATCAATGCTCACCGCCGTTAGAAACTTTTGATTATCGGCACCCTTGATTAACGACATGCTGTTGTTTACCCAAACCAATGATCCATCTGGTTTCACATACCGTTTTTCAACGGTAAAACTTTTTCCATCTTCAATGCATTCCTTCAATAAACGCAGATTGTTCTGCAGGTCTTCGGGGTATACCACATCCTTCAAATTCATTTGTAAAAGCCTTTTTTTCGAAAGCCCTACCAACTGGCAATATTTATCATTTACGGCAATAAACTTTCCATTGGTGTCTGTTTGGGCAATGCCGGCGCCCAACTGGCTGATGATATTGCTGAACCTTGCTTCACTTTGTTGGAGTGCCGCCATTACTTTTTTATTCTCTGTGATGTCCATCAGCAAATTGATGGCGCCTGTAATGTTTCCATTATCGTCGAACATGAGCTGAGGATAGGGCATTACCTGCCTGCGGGTGCCATCGGGCCGTTCAATAATAATTTCATAAGATTCAACGCGGCCGGTTTTTAATGCAGTAGCCATCGGGCAGTCGGACAAATCCAGCTTTTTACCATTGCTGTCAAATATTTTCCATGACCCGCAGAAAAGGTCCACACCCACCTCCGGCTCGCGGCCCCAAAGTTCCACAGCCGCGTCATTGTACAGTAAAATACGCCCTTCCCTATCGCATGTATATAAGGCGATAGAAATGCCATGTACCAATTGCCTGTACTTTGCTTCATTAGCTTCTATTTTTTTTCGGACGGTTACATGTTCCGTAATGTCGTGCGCGGCCGCCATCACTCCCGATATGGTTCCGTTCTCCTCATATAAGGCTTTAAAAACAATCCTTGCAAAAATGGTATCTTCCTTTCCGTGCCGGAAGATTTGCACCGGGGTTTCCTCAATCGTCACTCCTTTGCCTGTTGTAAATACCCGGTTGACCACATTTTCAAAGCCCTGCTTCTTTAGTTCAGGAATAGACTCAAACAATGGCTTGTTCATTAACTGGGCCGACGGCTTACCCAGTATATCAAGCGCCATTTCATTCATAATGTCCACAATAAAACCGGGACCCCGTAATAATGCGATAGCTACCGGCGCCTGCTCCAGTAACTGTCCGAATTGCTGCTCGATATATTTTTTGGTATGCGCCATTTTTACCTGCACATCATTCCCGTCTAATAATTCCTTTACTGCAAAAGGGTTTGCGATGTTGTGATTGGCACCAGGAATAGCATTTCTCATCTCCGCAATGCGGCTCTTGTTTATTCCGTTGGCGATCTGGTTGGCCACCAATTCAAAAAAAAGCTGGTATTTGTTGTCGAATATCCGGTAAGGGTTGATGCCCACTTTTAAAACGGCATAAGGTATTTTTTGCTGGCTGTGGGCAACAGGCAGTACCAATCCCTTAACGGGCGTTTGTTCCCCGTTTGTCCCCGCCAACTGACCAAAGGGTTCCTTCATGTCTGTACATATCACTGGCACATTTTTGACCGCGGCATCCACGAGTTCATAGTATTCTCCTTTGCTCCCGCAAAGATCAATTTCAGCCGGAAAAAACTTTGATAATGTATTGGTGGTTTGATCTGCCAGCAAGAGTTTTTTCCCGTCGCCGCTCACTGCATATAATATGGCAAAAGGGAAATCTTCGGGGTTTTGCCTGATAGCTTCCATGCTTTTTTGATATACATCGTGGTCGCTGGTTACGCTCAGGATATTCTTGTTTAACCGGGTAAGGGTTTGAAGCTGGCGTGCACCGGTAACGGCTTCCGTAGTTTCTGTAGCCACACAAAATACGCCATCCACTTTACCATTTTCGCCTTCGATAGGACTGTAGGAAAAAGTAAAATAGGTTTCTTCATCAAAACCATTTCTGTGCAGCAGCAGCAATTGATTCTCGGACCAGGTTGCGTTGCCGGTGTTCAGCACTTTTTCCAGCATGGGTCCAATGGTATCGCTTATCTCCGGCCAAATCGCTTTTACCGGGGCGCCCAATGCGCCCGGGTGCTTTGGTCCAATGATTTCGCGATAGGCATCATTATAAATATTAATGTGCGTTTCTCCCCACAAAACATCCATTGGAAACCTGGAGTGGAGGCATAAGTTTACCACGCTGCGCAGGTTGGCAGGCCAGTTTTGTATTGGACCTAAGGGCGTTTTACACCAATCAAAATTATGGATATGCTTCCCCATTTCACCGCCGTTCCTGATGAAATACATTTCATCGATCATTTGATCTTTTGCCGACATACATAATACTTTATGAATGGAACTGATTTTCGGGAATTCGCCCGAAGGGTTGTATCATTGGCTTAATAGCCGGGTCTCCGGTTGAAGATACGGTAAGTTTAAGATTTTTCATTTACTCCGCACGAATAAATGAGTATGATTGGAAGTATTTATTTTAATAGTAACATGTATACTTTTGTAAAAAAGCTGGTATGAAATATTATTACTTTATGTTGACGGCTGTATTGATGCTGACAGGATCAACGTCCTGCGCGCAGGAAGCTGCGGATAATAAAAAGCTGGATGAACAGGTGAGCCTGTTTCTTACAACGCACCGGGATCAATGGCAGGACCTGAATGTGCCTTATCAGGATGGGAAAGTGCTCTATGATTTGATCGTAAAAAACAATTACCAATCGGCTTTGGAAATCGGCACATCAACCGGTCACTCTTCTATATGGATTGCCTGGGCGCTTAGCAAAACCGGGGGAAAACTGGTTACCATAGAAATCGATAAACAAAGATATAACCAGGCAAAGGCAAATATTGAAGCGGCCGGACTTTCGAAGTACGTGGATGCGCGCCTTGCCGATGCACATGCGCTGGTTAAGGAATTGCCGGGTCCTTTTGATTTTGTGTTTTCCGACGCAGATAAGAACTGGTACCTGCAGTATTTTAAGGATATTGATCCTAAGCTAAAGCCCGGCGGATGTTTTACCGCACATAATGTATTGAATGGGTTTGGGGGAACGGAAGAATTTTTGAAATACTTGCAAAGTAAGGCGGATTACAGCACCTCCATCGACAGGAGCAGCAGTTCGGGCATTTCCATTAGCTATAAGAAGAAATAGATTGTTTGTATAGCAACAAAAAACAAACCCGGGCCATTCTGATAACGCCCGGGTATACTATTTTTTTCGATCTGCGATGCTGAGCTATTTGAGCTTAGCTACTTCTTTGTCGAAATATTCTTTGGTAAAAATTACATCGGGTAAATTGTGGTACCAGTTCGATTCATGTTCGATAGAAATCATACCGTTAAAATTTTGCCGCTTTAACTCTGTAAAAACTGCAGGAAAATCTATTACGCCTTTGCTAACTACCGTATCTGCCGCCTCTGTGTCATCAAACTTTACGATGTCTTTCAGATGTACGCCAACAAGATGACCATCTAATTTTTTAAGACAATCAACCGGATCGAGTCCGCTTCTTGCCCAATGCCCGATATCGGCACAGGCGCCAATATTGCTATGTCCTTTTATGGCAGCAAGCACCGAATCGGGGTGCCAGTAGGCGTTAGGTCTGCCGTGTTCGTGTATGGCTATTTTTATTCCATAAGCGCCACTTAAGCTGTCTATCAAATCCCAGTGCGTTTTATTGGGTTCGGTAGTGATGTATTTTAGTCCAAATTCCTTTGCCAGATCAAAGGCCTTTATCCAAGCCGCCTTGTCTGCAGGAGAAATTACTCCCATTGCCGTGATGCTGATATTTTTAGACTGCAAAAGTTGTTTGAGTTTTGCGCGGCTATCGGCCGACATCTCTGTTCCGAAATTTCCTTCCATGTTGCCACCCAGCGGCTGGCCAAAAAACGCTTCGATGTTTTTAATGCCGGCGCTGTCTACTTTATCCAGGGCATCGGCAACAGAAAACATCCTGAACGTCCACATTTGAACGCCGAGGGTAAAATTGTCAACAGAACCACTCGTACTGGTTTCTGCATCAGCGGCAGGAGCGCTGTTATTACACGACACAATAACAACCATCAAAAGCAAGCTCACAAAAAAGCTGGTAATCAGTTTCATTTGTACATTTTAAAACGTGAGTAAACATTTAATAAATAGTCAACAACATTCAATCTTACTTATATAGGCAAAGATTTCGATGCGTAATGCTGCTAACGGGGCGCTAATGTACAAATTTGTTTAAAAGCAGCAATAAGCAAATCTCACACAATGCGGTATTTTCCCTGGTATATTTCACCGTCCTTTTTGGATTTTTGGAATAAGCATACAACATACCGTCATCATCTGGTTGATCGTTGGCTATTTCGCCTTTAATTAATGGCACATGATCAAATGGCTTCATCTGAGTTTTTTTGTACAAGGGATTTTGCCATACACACACTGTTGTCAACGTTTTTATATTGTCCGTAATTTTCAATAATGGTATAGCCTTCTTTCTGATACAGCCGGATGGCCTCCGGTTGTTTTTTGCCGGTTTCTAAAATGCATGCCGAATAATTTAATTCAGTCGCCCATATTTCCAGGGCATGTAATATAGCCGCTCCAACGCCCTGCCCGCGATATCCGGGTAATACAAACATTCTTTTTACCTCTGCCCGGTTCTTATCGTATGGTTTAACGGCCCCGCAGCCAATGGGGTTATGATTATGGTAACAGACGATGGCATTGCGGATGCTTTGAATGCTGTTGAACTGCGCATAAAAGGCATGTTCATCGCCATCTCTTTCTGCTAAATCTTTATCCAGTAAGGTAACAAGATGGATAAAGTCGGGATCACCTGAATCGGTTCGTTTAAAAAAGGTCATAGTGAAAAAATAGATAGATTGATATTCCCGGGCATTTAAAAAGCGAAGTGTTTGTTTTTTTGTTACACCATCAACAATAAAGTAAAGATAAATAGAATTTTAAACCGGGACTCAGTTCAGCCCCATTACGGTTCTGCGGAGTGAACGGTGCAATCTCAAAAAATAGCCATCGTTGCGAATCCTAATTCAATAAGGAAAGCCGGTAGCATCATTCATGCCAGATCAGTTTTATGAATACCAGGCATCGCAATGCTCCGGTGTCAGAAACTGTGCGAAACAGGAATGCAACCTGTCTCTGAATTATGATACTATTGATTAATATGTTTTCTCATAAGTTCAGGTGTGATCGTTACACGAAATCTTAGGCGCCACCTTTGTTTCGGGGGTTGTTGCCTGCCTGGCAGTAGCGATTATTTTATGCCGTTCTTCGCCCCAATCTGTTGTATATTTGAGCAGCGGTATTTCAGCCTTAATAATCTGCACAACATCAAACCTTCTTAATCCTGCCAAAACCCAGTAATTTCGTATGTAAACCAACAGTACGGCGCAGGATGGAAAAATCAGGATAAAGTAATAGGTTGGCGTTCCTTTGGTTGAATAAGCCATTGCAAAAACTATTGTCGTTTGCTTTATGAAGATGTATAGAAGAATATTTTACCTCGTTGGACTTTTTGCAGCAATTGCGTTTTTATTCGAAGCCTGCAAAGACGATGCCGCCGTGGGTGAATCTTTACCCGACCAGGTGAGTTATAATTTTGATATCCGCCCTATTCTTTCCGACAAATGTTCTGCCTGTCATGGTCCTGATGCCAACAAGCGCGAGGCCGGATTGCGAATGGATGACCCTGAAAGTGCTTTCAAGGCATTAAAAGAACATCCCGGCGCGCATGCACTGGTTGCCGGCAAGCCGGAACTATCACAGGCCTTTCTTCGTATCAGTTCAGATGATACCGCGCTGTTGATGCCGCCGCCTTCTTCCAATTTGAAATTATCGCCGCGTGAAATCAGGCTTATTGAAAAATGGATCAGGCAGGGCGCGAAATATGAAAAACATTGGGCTTTTGTAGCGCCGCAAAAAGCGGATCTTCCGAAAGTAAAGCAGCAAAATTGGACAAGAAACGACATTGACTATTTCATTTTACAAAAAATAGAACAAAAAGGACTGGCGCCAAATGAAGAGGCGGATAAGGAAAGATTGCTGAAACGCATTTGTTTAGATATAACCGGTTTGCCGCCCACGCTGGAAATGATGGATGCCTTTGCGGCCGATAAGAGCGCGGATGCTTATGAAAAAATGGTAGATCGTTTATTGCAGGATCCGGCTTATGGAGAAAAAATGGCTTTGCATTGGCTCGATCTCGCACGTTATGCCGATTCGCACGGCTATCAGGATGATGGTTATCGTACTCAATGGCCCTGGCGCGATTGGGTAATTCACGCCTTTAATGAGAACATGCATTACAACGATTTTGTAACCTGGCAGTTAGCGGGCGATCTCCTCCCAAATGCTACCAAGGAACAATTGCTGGCTACCGGCTTTAACCGGAACCATAAAATAACAGAAGAAGGGGGAGTAATCCAGGAGGAATACCGGATTATGTATGTTACAGACCGTAATGATCTTTTGGGTAAAGGCTTGCTTGGAGTTACATTAGAATGCGCCCATTGCCACGATCATAAGTACGATCCTTTCTCGCAAAAGGAATATTACGAGATGTTCGCTTTTTTTAATAATGTAAAAGAGGTGGGCCTTGAGTCGAGCATTGGCGGCCCGGAAACTTATGCCAAAAATCCCTTGATGGAGATCAGCAACGAAGATGCGAAAACCATCCTGAATTTTATTAATAAACCCGATACCAACCGCCTCATTGTATCGGTAATGGGCGACCTGGACACCATCCGCCCCACGCATATCCTCCAACGCGGCGTGTACGATGCGCCGGGTGAGGTGGTAGAGCCGGGTACCCCGGAAGCGATTTTGCCATTTGATAAATCGTATCCCAAAAACAGGCTGGGATTAGCCGAATGGTTATTCGATAAAAAAAATCCGCTCACGGCGAGAGTATACGTAAACCTGCTATGGCAGGAATTTTTTGGCAGGGGTATCGTAAAAACTTCGGGCGATTTTGGTATGCAGGGGGAACTGCCTTCGCATCCCGCACTGCTCGACTGGCTGGCGGTAGATTTTATGGAGCACGGTTGGGATATCAAGCGGCTGGTAAAGCAAATGGTTAGTTCCGCCACCTACAGGCAATCGGCTGTTGTTACCAAAGAAAAACTGGCAGTTGACCCCGAAAATGTTTTTCTTGCCCGTGGGCCACGTTATCGTATAAACGCAGAATTTATTAAAGACATGGTATTGGCAAGCAGCGGATTGCTGGTGAGAACAATTGGTGGTCCCAGTGTAAAACCTTACCAGCCTGCAGGTTTATGGGAGGGGGCAACCTCGGGACGCGGACTACTATCTGTATACAACCAGGATCATGGCGCTGCCCTGTATCGCCGGGGGATGTATACTTTAATTAAACGTACTGTGCCGCCACCCACCATGGCTATTTTTGACGCCAGCAACCGGGATATGTGTGAAACACGCAGGCTAAAAACCAATACGCCCCTGCAGGCGCTGGTGATGATGAACGACCCTGCGGTACTCGAAGCCTCAAGAGTTTTAGCGGACAAATTGTTGCAGGAGAAATCGGGTATCAAAGAAAAGATAACGAAGGCGTTTCGTTTAATTGTATGCAGGCAACCGCGGGAGAAAGAGCTCGAAGTATTAGAGCGTTATTACGACAAACAATTAAAGGAAATCGATGAATCTGCGGCTGCGCAAATGCTGAGTATAGGAGAGTATCCTGTTACCGGCGCGGTGGATAAAAAAACATTAGCGGCATTTATGCGGGTGATCTCAACCATTTATAATTTGGAAGAAACGATTATGAAATCGTAAGAAGGTGTAAGGTATTAGGTATCAGGTATCGTTGAAATAATTAAAAGCGCGCGGCTCGTTACTGAAAGCTCATTGCTCAAAGCTGGCAGCTCATAAAATTCTGTTTATGGAAAAAGAAATAATTGAACACGGTTTTGGCTGGAACAGGCGACGCTTTTTATCTGCCATGAGCCTTGGCGTGGGCAGTGTTGCGCTGGGCTCTTTACTAATGCCCGACCTCTTTAGTAGTATGGGTGCAGAGGAAGCCGGCTTGCCGCCGGGTATCCCGCATTTTGCGCCCAGGGCAAAACGGGTGATATACCTTTTCCAGAACGGCGCGCCTTCGCAGCAGGAATTATTTGATTTTAAACCCAAATTGCGCCAGATGCAGGGTGAGGAAATCCCACCTTCTGTTCGCGGAACGCAGCGACTTACGGGGATGACGGCCAACCAGTCTTCCTTTCCATTGGTAGGATCCTTTGTTGATTTTAAACAATATGGAGAATCGAGGGCCTGGGTGAGCGATCTGATGCCTTATACCGCTAAAATTGCAGATGACCTTTGCATTGTAAGATCGATGTATACCGAAGCCATCAACCATGATCCGGCGCTTACTTTTTTACAAACCGGTTCGCAGCAGGGTAACCGTCCGAGCATGGGCTCCTGGTTGAGCTACGGACTCGGCAACGAAAATAAAAACCTGCCCAGTTTTACCGTATTGCTTTCGCGTGGAGTGGGTAACGGCCAGGGCGTATATTCAAAACTGTGGTCAAATGGATTTTTAGATTCGGTTCACCAGGGTGTGCAGTTCAGCAAAGGCGAAAATCCCGTGCTCTACCTTCGCGACCCGGCAGGAATGAACCGGAGCGATCGCCGCGAAATGCTCGACAACCTATCGGAACTCAATGAACTTTCGTACCAGGAATTTGGAGACCCTGAAATCACTTCTAAAATACAACAATATGAAATGGCCTACCGCATGCAAACTGCGGTGCCTGAAGTAATGGACCTCTCCAAAGAATCAGATGATATTATTAAACTGTACGGACCAGATTGCCTGGTGCCCGGCACTTATGCTGCCAACTGCCTGCTGGCACGGAAGTTATCAGAGAATGGTGTGCGCTTTGTGCAGTTATATCACCAGGGTTGGGACCAGCATGGTAACCTTCCTTTTGAAATTGCCAAGCAGGCAAAAGATGTTGACCAGGCGTCGGCGGCTTTGGTAACCGATTTGAAACAACGGGGCATGTTAGACGAAACCCTGGTGATATGGGGCGGAGAATTTGGCCGCACCAGCTATACACAGGGAAAACTCACTGCGGATAATTATGGGCGCGACCACCACCCGCGTTGTTTTACCATATGGATGGCCGGCGGCGGTATTAAACCGGGTATAGTGTATGGCGAAACCGATGAACTCGGCTACAATATCATTAAGAACCCGGTTCACGTGCACGATTTTCAGGCTACGGTTTTACACCAGTTGGGATTGAACCACGAAAAACTGATCTTTAAACATTTAGGACGAAGGTACAGGCTCACTGATGTTTCGGGAAGGGTGGTGAATGATATTATTACTTAAGAAATTTGCAGATATCATGTCTTCGTGAAATCTCAATAGCGAATAAACCCACTTCATTTTAATCGTCCATTTTTTCAATGAATAAGAAAGTAAGATTTTTTGCGGAACAGGTATTGATCGTCTTCAACATATTCATCGCGTTTTTATTATTGTTTGAAAGCAAACTGGTGGTGCCGGCCTGGCTGCAGCCGGTTGGCCGCATGCACCCATTGATCCTTCACTTCCCCATTGTACTATTAATACTGTCCATCGCGATGCAGTGGCTGAGATCCAGTCCTTCGCTCCGCACCAATCATTTCTACGGTCAACTCACACGAATCCTTTTATTATCTGGTATTTTATCAGCGGGAATAACTGTTGTAATGGGATTGTTCCTTTCCAAAGAAGAAGGCTATTCCGGCAACACCCTGCAATGGCATAAATGGACCGGAGCGTTTATTTTCTTTTTTGCTTCCATACTATATGGGATAGGTAATAAACGATGGTATAAGGGCGTGGTTGCTACATCATCGGGTTTACTAGTGGTAGCCGCGCTTATCGTTACCGGTCATTATGGCGCTAATTTAACCCACGGTGAAGATTTCATACTGCAACCATTGGCGGTTTATAAAACCCAACCGGTTGTACCTATTGACCAGGCCATGGTTTTTGAGCATGTCATTCAACCCATTTTTGAAAGCAAGTGTATCAACTGTCATAATGCGGAAAAACTGAAAGGAGAGTTGATGCTGATCGATTCTGCATCCATTGTGAAGGGTGGCAAAACAGGTAAGCTCTTTGTTCCCGGAAACCCCGGTTTAAGTTTGTTGCTCGAACGGGTACATCTTCCATTGGAAGAAAAAAAACACATGCCTCCCAAAGGCAAGGCACAACTTACGGAAGCCGAAATTACATTACTGGCTTTATGGATAAAAGCGGAAACGCCTTTTACGCAGAAGGTAATGGCCTTTCCTGCAGACGATTCGTTGCGGCTAATGGCAACAGCCTTACTGCAACCAACAAAACCTGAGGAAGAGCGCTATACATTTTCTGCCGCCGATGAGCAAACGATCGCTCAATTAAATACCGACTACCGTACCATTGCGCCGCTGGCAAAAGAATCACCGGCCCTGGCGGTGAATATTTATAACAGGGAAGCCTACACGCCGAAACAACTGGAAGAATTAATGCCCATAAAAAAACAGGTTGTAGCGCTGAACCTGAATAAACTGCCGGTAAAAGATAACGATCTCAAAACAATCGCCCAGTTTGAAAATCTCCGTAAGCTCGATTTAAATTTTACAGATATCAGCGCCAAAGGGTTGCAGGTCTTAGGTTCGCTCAGTAATCTTCAAACGCTTGCTGTGTCGGGTACTTCGGTCAGTTACAAAGAGCTTGCCGCTCTGATTCCCTCATTTAAGCGTTTGGCAACGGTGTCGGTTTGGGAAACGCAGATCACTCCCGGGGAAGCCGGAGAATTGCAAAAAAAATATCCTGCGGTTAACTTTATTAAAGGCTTTTCAGATGACGGAACCAACCCGTTAAAGCTGAACCCGCCGCAAATCCAAAACAGCTCTGTTATTTTTGACGAGCCACTGGCGTTGCAGTTAATGCATCCCATAAAGGATGTGCAGATACACTATACTGTTGATGGCAGTGAGCCCGACAGTATCCACGCTCCGCTGTTTGACAATACAACCCTGCTCAAAGAAAGTACAACGATCAAAGCAAAAGCCTACAAGCAGGGTTGGTTCGCCAGTGACGTGGTGGAGTTTGATTTCTTTAAAAATACCTATAAACCCGACAGCGTACGGTTGCTGTTACCGCTTAACAGCGTTCACCAGGCCGAGGGTGCGGAAACCTTCTTCAATACCAGGCTCGGCGTAATAGGCGCCAATAACCCGGCATGGGCAAATAACTGGGCAGGTGTCCGAAATAATGATATGGTGCTGGTATCGGAGTTTAAACAACCCATCGTCTTGTCATCGGTTGGATTGCATTATATGGTGGAAGAAGCCACTGGCATTCTCCCGCCTGCTTCGGTGGAGGTTTGGGGTGGTGACAGTGAGCATCGACTAAAGTTGTTGGTGAAAATGAAACCCCCTCTTCCTGCAAAAGGCGAAATGCCTTCATTAAAAAAGGTAGAAGAGTCGTTTAAACCGCAAACTATATCATATCTTAAAATAGTAGCCAAACCTTATATGGAAAAAGACAAGCGGAGGTTGCTGCTGGTGGATGAAATGTTTTTGAATTAAAAGCCCATTGGGGATTGCAGTGACGCCTATTTAAACCGTCGTTGCGAAGCGCAAAGGATAATGGGACTTTGATAAATTATGCACGCTGAAGCAATCTCCCAACGCGAAGCATTAGAAGTCAGCCCATATTTAGAAAGTGGCGATTTACACTGCAAGAAAATCCATCTCCGAGCTGGGGGACTGCGTCGACCCGCATAATATTACTCAATTCTGAAATTATCACAGCAACGATAAGAGGTAAGTATACCAATGCAAAAACCGCCACAGGGAAGCAATAGAAAAAAGGGCCGGATCTTTTTCTTAGGATAATAGATTTGGTTAAGGATATTGGATTTTTCAGACTACAACGAAACCTTAGGGTAAGCACAGATATTGGATAAGTCAGGCAAGCACAGGTATTGGATAAGGTAGAACTGGGCTTAATGCTTTATGCATTAAGCTCAGTTCACAGTGAATTCTCATTGCTAACAAACACGATTCGTGTCTCACAGTGAATTTCACCGGGTTTTTCTACCAGGGTTGGTTTAGGATACAATGATTTTTTAGGGATTCTAAAGTTTTCTCGTGATGCGGTAAACGCTGATTTAGTAAGCGGGTGTTTTTCAATTACAGGCGCAAAGGTACTGCAGCACATAGTGTTGTTGTTAGCCCTAACAGGCTAGGTTTTAATCCAAAACGCCAAATAGATAATAAAAAATGTTAAAGGCTACACCGCGAGCGTGTCGCTGGGAACAAACGCAAACATTTTTTTATAAGCCTCTGTAAACTTGCTGAGGTTGTTGTAGCCTAACATATGTCCAACCTCCGATACGTTCATTTTTTGCTGCTCCAGCAATTCACGGGCTTTGTGCATGCGAACGGTTTTATAGAACTGGTAATAGCTCATGCCAAACATGTGCTTGAAGAGACTTTTGAATTTGCTGGGCGACATACCGGACTTTCGTGCCGACTCCGGCAGCGGCGGGCATGGCTCCTGGTAATGTTCCATGATCGACGCCCTGATTTCATTCAGTTTTTTTACGTCGTGCGGATGGATGATTTTAGGGATCTGCAGGGTATATCGCTGCCCTACACGCTGGATCATATAATGACACAGTTCCAGTCCTTTGGCATGCAGCATCAGATTATTTGGCCGATCATCATTGAGTTGCAGGTCAATAATTTTAGCAAGAACCAATGTATGTGCATTCAATGGTTCCATGTAATACAGCGGCTTGTCAATGCCGATGATGGAATATAGCAGTTCATGCTGCGCCTCGGGTTGCCGGGCAATAAAGTTGATTACTCTTTCATGACTGATGGCAATAAAAATAAGATGATAGTCAACACCGGCCTCAAATGTGTATGAAGCCGAAAGGGCGGGCGAACTGAAGTACAGGGCATTCTCCGTGGCATACCCGAATTTATATTTTTTTTCCTGGGTGCTGGTTTCTACATAGTGTTCACCGACGTTCACTACCATTACATAATACCCGGGATGCCGGCTGCTTTTACGGCTAAAAACAACAGTTTGGTTAAACCGCATTTCCACTTTCCGTGCCGTTACGCCCTCATCAATGCGTACACGGTAAAAATCGCCTTTCCCCATTTCGTTATCAAAATGAAGCGTGGTATCGTTATACTCGGCTTTTAGCTGGGGCCCAATTTGCGGAAACCAGCGCGTATCATTCGTATAACCGATTTCTATGGTTGTTTGAGCCGCCATATTGCATTATAACTTTTACACTCGTGATCAAATTTTTATTTGTGAGACCGCCTTTTGCAAACGAAGCGCAGTAAAAAACTTACTCGCCCCTAGCTTGCTGCTGAACTGGGGGGTCAGGGCTGGTCCTGAAGTATCATTCCTGTGATTTAAGGGGGGAATCGTTGAGGATATTGGCGATGAAGCACGGTATTCGATACTAATTTACGCAATGTTTTTCGGTTATACCGGGTATTTTGTGGATTTAATATTATAAGAGTTTATACTTAAATGATATAGGGAGTGAAATATTTCGATATAAATTGCAGACCCAAAATACAGCATTACAATTATGAAAATAAAACAAGTGGTCTTCCTGGTTGCCTTTATCGGTTGCGTTTGCGGTTTTACACCACCCACTATTACATGGGTTGCCATTGGCGACTCCATTACGTATTTAAATGAACATACCAACGAAACCGGCAGCAGCATCACCGGGGGATATATGACCCGGGTAAAAGAAAAACTGCCATATATTGAATATGTTAACCAGGGTCATAATGGATGGACCTCCGGCGATATTGCAGCCGAAATTGAAAAACTGGGCATCACCAAAGCCGATATATATTCGGTGTTTTTAGGTACCAACGACTGGTGGCAGGGCCGTGCTATCGGCTCCCTGAAAGATTATCAAAATAATACGGGCAATACTACACTGTATGGCGCCTTCCGCATTATTATTAATAAACTCCGCAGTCTTAATGCCGGCGCCAAAATAATCCTCATCACACCCTTGCAGCGCGGCGATTTCGTGTATATCGCCGATATGCACAACAACGCCTATGGCTCCTATAAAGCAAAGAACGGCCAATGGCTGGAGCAGTTTGCTGATGCCATCCTTGCTATTGGTGATTATGAAAAACTGGACGTTGTTGACCTCTATCACAACAGCGGTATCACTTTAAAAAATATGGTACGCTACAAACGTTTAAAAGACCCGGAAACAGGGAGGTATAACAATTACCGGTACCCGCAGTATACCGGCATTCCCTTTAACCCAGCAACAGACGAGTATCCTTACCCGGCGGATGCCATTGGTATGACTTATGACGGGTTGCATCCCTCCGATAAAGGTTATGCTGTTATTGCTGATATGCTGGTGAAGGAGATGAAGAAGTACAGGTAGGTATCAGGTGTCAGGTAACAGGTATTAGGTGTGAGGCCTCAGCCGTTAGCTATCAGCTATGGGTGTCCCTGATATAGGTGCGAACCCACAACTGATAGCTCAGGGCTTTTCAGCAAGCACGACTGAACAACAGGGCTATGGAGATGAATTCTTCGCCGCAGAATACGTTAGTCATATATGCTTATCCAAAAGTTTCTCCCGGCAATAATGATCTCTTCACTTGCACGGCGAATAACAATGCGGAATGTAATTACTTTTAAAATGCGCTATAATTAAATTTTTGCCCGCCCACAGAGGCTTCGTACATCAAACCCCCTTTCTGCTGGGTGTATATCATAATTCCGTCTGTATATTTTGCATTGGCAGAAGCGCCGGCAGTGGCGGCCACAGCGGAGGCCTGTGCTGAGAATTCAAAATTGTCACTCTTGAAACGATCCATTGCTTCCTTGTTTTCAAAAAATATGAGTTCCCGGTATGCTTGTCCGCCGGCCTGAAAACCTACAGTTACCTGTGACATTTTTGCTTTTCCCACCATTTTGCCTTTTTCATAAACGATCCCATTCCCGGAAGCTCCACCCACCACTAAAGCTCCTTTGCCTATATTGGGGAGGATCGCATAGCCATAAGCGCCTGCAAACACATTTTTTAACAGGGGATCGGTACTAAGAAATTCGGCTTTAGCCTTGTTACAATCAGCCATTACTTCTTTATCCTTGCTGGATTGAGCTGTTACTGTATTGGCAATTAATAAGGATGAAAAAATCAATATTAATTGTGAAAATCTGATAAAAAGGTACTTTTTCATTATCGGGAATATTTAATTGATGGTGGAAAATATTGCAAAAACGAATAAGGAAAATCTTACAGAAAACCATTTTCTGAAGGGGTGGGGATTAAATAAACACCTGAAAAATCTTGTTCAGTAAAGATGCAAAAGTTCCTCTGAAGTCCCAAATTAATTATTGGAGAAATGTCAGGTATAGGATAGAATGAAATGAAAAGTCCCGCCAGTCATTGCGTCCACACAACGTCATTGCATCTGCGGAAACGTCATCTCGATCCGCCGCGGCGAAGCGG
>CAYMKT010000060.1:0-6030 GCA_964391065.1 uncultured Terrimonas sp.
TCCTTTAAGTTCGACGCGCCCATGAAGAACAGGATCGATTACATTTTTGTAAGTAAGGGCGTGAAGGTATTGAAATACGGGGTGCTTACCGATGCTAAAGACCAGCATTATCCTTCCGATCATCAGCCTGTGATGATTAAGGCAGTGATCAATTGATGAAATATTGTAGTATTTCAGCCGCGATTAATGAATGCCCTTTTTCATTTGGATGATTGATTTGCGACATATAGTGCGATATGCTGTCACCCGCATTAATCTTTTGTTTGAATGCAGCATAACTATCAACAAGCCCTATTTCATATTTTTTTGCCAGGTCTTTTACCTGTTCGGAATGCTTTTCCAGGTCATTCCCGGGTTGGAGCATATTAGCGCTGGTATCAGGGGATGCCGTTAGCAGGATTATTTTTATGTGATCGGCCAAAGCCCTTTCAATCATGGCTTCCCAGGAAGCTTTTGCGTTTTCAAGACCTATCCTCCTGTCATTTAGTACATAGTCAATGAACAGCACATCCGGCTTATGGACCAGCACATCCGCTTCAAATCGTTTTGCACCGCCTTCAGAATTTTCACCGCCAATTGAAGTATTGATGATATTGATCACGGCGTATGGGTATTGGTTTTTAAGTGCTTTTAAAACCTGGTAAGGGTACGACGATAGTGTATTTACTACAGGCGTTTTAAAATAACCTGCCGGAACGGAATGCCCATGAAAAACAAGATTGATGGTTTTATTATTAGGCCATTGCTTTTGGAGATTCGCTTTTATTTCATCCAGGTAATGGTCTGCTTCCGCAATTTTTTTTTCCGTTTTAGCCTGGTATGCACTTAGCGTGCACAGCAACACTGCGAGATAAAAATATTTCATCACTATTTTTTATTTGGAGCAATAAACCGGTAACAATAATATCATTGCAAAGGATTATTATTCAAATTAAATGGTCGCTTGACATTGACAAACAAAAGATACCTATTTGCCATATATAATGAAATAACTTTTACCTTAGAAAAATGAAATGCCCGGCTTGCTTTTTCTTGATCTTGTTTATTTTCTGTGGATACAACAACCTGGTTGCTCAAAGCCAGGACAGCGGCGATCATCCGGCTGGTAATTCAAAAGTGCGCACAATTATAGTCATTTTTGACGGCTTACGTCCAGATTATATCACGCCGGATGTGATGCCTCATTTATATGCCCTGCGTAAAAGGGGCGTCTCCGGAAAAGATAATCACAGCGTTTTTCCGACAGTAACGCGGGTAAATGCTGCATCGTATGCTACCGGATCGTATCCTGCACAGCATGGGCTAATGGGCAATTCTTTATATATTCCGGATGTAGATGCCAAAAAAGCCCTGAATACGGGAAATGCTGCCGAATTACAACGGGTAATGCAGGCCGGCGCTGCTAAATTACTTACGGCAACGTCGCTTGGTGAGGCGTTGGCCGCCGCCGGCGAAAAGATGATTGTTTATAGTTCAGGCACCACGGGGCAGGCTTTCCTGCAAAATCATACGGTAAATGGCGCCATTATCAACCCGGAACTCATCCTTCCGGAATCGTTTAAGGCGCAGGTGACAGACGCCATCGGACCGCCGCCCGCCGATGCTACACCTAATTCAGCAAGGCACCAATGGATTACGGATGCATTGTGCAGGCATACCCTGGTGGATGACGGACCGTTAGTAAGCGCCATTTGGTTTTCGGACCCCGATGGAACAGCGCATGAGCATGGTATTGGTGTACCTGTTGCAATAGCGGCTTTAAGGTCGGTTGATGAACAACTGGGGAGGATACTGGATAGTATTAATGCAAGGGGAATGGACAACGTTTTTAATATCATCGTTACCGCAGATCATGGTTTTGTGAGTTACACGGGTAAGGAGAATCTTTCGGAATTTTTGATTGAAAAAGGCTTTAAGACCGGAAGCCCATCTGATGATGTTGTGGTTGCCGGCGGGGCGATATATGTAAAAGATCATGATCCGGTACGTATACAAAAGATGGTGGCAGCGCTTCAGGAACGGGAATGGATAGGCGCAGTTTTTACGGAAGGTAAAAAAGGAAGTTCATCAAAAGGCAGTGTAAAAGGAACTTTGTCTTTTGAATCCATTCATTGGAATCATCCGCAACGGCGTGCCGATATACTGGTTGCCGAAAACTGGAACGATGATAAAAACAGTGACGGGTATGCGGGAACGGGCATTGCCAAGGGAGTTGCAGGACATGGCGGCTCAAGTCCGTATGAAATTCATATTCCGTTAATCGCGTATGGACCTTCTTTCAGGCAATCGTTCGATAACGATCTGCCTACTTCCAATGTTGACATCGTACCTACTATTTTATATCTTCATCACATTACCGCTCCGGCCTCTATGCAAGGGAGGGTAATGCACGAAATGTTGGTTGACGGGTCATTGAAACAGGATATACCTAAAAAAGAAACGTTCGTTACGGAAGCTTCTTACCAGTGGGGGAAATACAAATTGGAACTGGAGCGAACACTTTTAGGAAAATACAGCTATATCAATTATACGCGGGTAACAAGAACACTTAAAAAGAGCCTGAAATAAAATAACCCACTATGCGATTTCTCTACAGTTTAATCATTGCGGTAATCCTGTATATTCCAGGCTCCGTTGCACAGAAATATACCGCTCCGGCGCTAAGCGATGCTGGTTCCTGGTCGATTATAATGTTGCCCGATCCGCAGACCTACCAGAAATTTGAACGCAATCAACCCTTGTTTGAATTAATGACGGCATGGATAAGCGAAAATATTGAAACGCTGAATATTAAACTGGTAATCTGCACCGGCGACCTGGTGGAGCAAAACGAAATGATCAATCCTGACGGCAATGCGGCCAATCAACCCAGTAGAATGCAGTGGGCGTCGGTGGCAAAGGCATTTGGCAGATTAGACGGCAAAGTACCCTATGTATTGGCAGCCGGCAACCACGACTATGGCTACAGTAATATCAGTGTGCGGCGTTCTAACTACAACAGCTATTTCCCGGTTGATAAAAATTTTCAGACTCAAAAATTATTAAGAGAAGTTGGGCTAAATGCGGAGGGAATTCCCACCATGGAAAATGCGGCATTTGAATTCGCGTCACCGCAAGGCAGGAAATTTTTACTGCTTAATCTCGAGTTTGCCCCCCGTGATACGATCATAGCATGGGCAAAAGGAGTGGCTGCAGAAACAAAATATAAGGATCATACAGTAGCCATTCTCACGCATTCGTATTTAAATTCCGAAAACAAACAAATTGAAAAAGAAAACTACCCGATATCCGACGGCAATTATGGGGTGGATATCTGGCGAAAATTAGTGCAGCCTTCGTCCAACATTCAACTGGTTTTTTCAGGGCATATCGGCAAAGTAAACGATGCAAGAGGTCATGTGGGTTTTAGAACAGATAAAAATGCCGCCGGAAAGAAAGTGAATCAAATGGTATTTAACGCGCAATCGATGGGTGGGGGCTGGAATGGAAATGGCGGCGACGGATGGCTGCGGATACTGGAATTTTTACCAGACGGGAAAACCGTTAAAGTAAAAACATTTTCACCGCTGTTTGCTGCATCACCCACCACACAGCAATATGCATGGCGTACGGCCGACTACGACCAGTTTGATTTTGTTCTGGATTGAAGCATTCAGGCTGCGTACTTCTTTGCGTTTCATGAAAGTGTTGACATGTCAATTACAAAGCGATATTTTACATCACTTTTCATCACTCTTTCATATGCTTCGTTTACATAGTCGATATTGATCACTTCCACATCCGATACAATATTTTTTGCTGCGCAGTAATCCAGCATCTCCTGGGTTTCGGCTATGCCGCCAATGCTTGATCCGGTGATGGTTTTGTTGCCCCCCAATAGCTTAAAGCCCGTAATATGAATAGGCTCCGGTGGAATACCCACACATATATGAACACCATTGGTTTTTAACATGCCGAGATACATATCGTAATTGTGCGGCGCTGAAACGGTATCCACAATAAAATCGAAATAACCGTTTAACTTTTTCGCCTGTTCTCCATCAGTAGTGTTGCAGAAATAGTGTGCACCCAGCCGTTCGGCATCAGCTTTCTTGGAGTTTGACCTGCTAAGCATTGTTACTTCGGCTCCAAACGACGATGCAAATTTAACAGCCATATGTCCTAATCCTCCCAAACCCAGTACGCCTACTTTATGTTCTTTGCCGATACCCCATTTTTTTAGCGGCGAATAGGTGGTAATGCCCGCACAAAGTAAAGGCGCTACCCCTTTCAAAGGCAATGAATCGGCAACATACAATACAAATTCTTCGGCACAAACAATCTGGTTCGAATAGCCGCCATAAGTAGGTGTTTTTTTATCCTGTTCAAATCCATTATAGGTAGGAGAGCATCCCTTTTTGCAAAATTGTTCCTGGTGGTTCCTGCAACTTTCGCATTCGCGGCAACTGTCAACCATACATCCGATGCCTCCCAACTGGCCGGCTGTAAACTTTTTTACTTGGTCGCCTACTTTTATAATACGGCCCACAATTTCGTGCCCCGGTACCATCGGGTATACAGAAGGTCCCCATTCGCTGCGCACCTGGTGAATATCGGAATGGCAAATGCCGCTGTACAATATTTCGAGTAAAACATCATGTGGGCCTACATCGCGGCGATCAAAGTTCCATGGCGCTAATTGGTCGGCGGCATGGTGTACAGCGTATCCTTTTGCTGGTATCATAAATCGTGCTTTATGCGAAATTAGCCATTTGCATGATAAGAAAGCGATTAGGTTGATGTTTCGGTTTATTTGTCGATAGCGGAACGGTTCGCGAATCATCACTTAACTGCAATCCTTCCTATCTTTGCGCCATGTTAAAAGATAAGATAAAAGAACTGGCTGCGGCATATGCTACCGACCTGGTTGGGCTGCGTCAACACATACATGCCAATCCCGAATTAAGTTATAAAGAGTTTGAAACCTCAAAACTCGTGCAACAACAATTGTCATCATTCAATATTCCGTTTACTGTAATGGCCACTACCGGTGTGGTAGGGATATTGAAAGGGAAAAATCCCGATAAAAGAGTGATTGCATTACGCGCAGATATGGATGCGCTTCCGATCACGGAAAAGAATGATGTGCCTTATAAATCAAAAAATGAGGGTGTAATGCATGCCTGCGGACATGATGTGCATACCACCTGTTTACTCGGTGCTTCGAGAATATTAAGTGAACTGAGGCACGAATGGGAGGGAACGATCAAACTTATTTTTCAACCCGGTGAAGAAAAAAATCCCGGCGGAGCAAGTCTTTTGATAAAAGAAGGCGTGCTGGAAAATCCGCGTCCTTCGGCTATACTGGGATTGCATGTACATCCTCAACTGGAAATTGGAAAATATCGTTTTAGGGGTGGAAAAATTATGGCAAGCGCCGATGAAATTTATATCACCATTAAAAGTAAAGGTGGTCATGCCGCTGCGCCGCAGGAAACGGCAGATACCATATTAATTGCCTCGCAACTCATTGTAGCATTACAGCAGGTGGTGAGCCGTAACCGCAATCCATTTTCTCCGTCGGTTTTATCCATCACCTCATTTCATGGCGGCCACACTACCAATGTTATACCCAGCGAAGTAAAACTGATGGGTACTTTCAGGGCGATGGATGAAGAGTGGCGCTTTAAAGCGCATGGGCTTATCCGTAAGTTGTGCACGGAACTAGTGGAAAGCATGGGCGCCGAAATTGATTTGGTGATTGATGTAGGCTATCCCACCGTGTACAATAACGAACAACTCAACAGTATCGCCGAAGTGGCGGCCGCCGAATATGCGGGCGCTGAGAATATTGAAGAATCAGAATTGCGTATGGGCGCCGAGGATTTTGGATATTATTCGCAGGTAATTCCCGGCTGCTTTTACCGGTTGGGTGCAGGCAATATTGCTAAGGGAATCACTTCCGGCGTGCATACTCCTACTTTTAATATTGATGAAGCGGCAATACCCTTAGGTGCGGGCATGATGGCATGGCTGGGCGCCACCGTGAAT